>JAKADE010000252.1 GCA_021820785.1 Pseudomonadota bacterium | reverse complement strand
CTGCAGGCGCGCGAGCGTCGCTCGGGCCGCCTGCGCCGCGCGGCGCGAATGCGCGAGCGCGGTGCATTGCCCGGCCCGCTCCGCCACGCTCAGCAGCAGTTCCGGATGCTCGACGCCGATCAGCAGCACCGAGGCCGGCGGCGGCGTCATCTCGGCCTCGAGCACCGCACGCAGCTCGCGCCCGAGGCGCGAGACCGCGGGTGCCGTGCCCGGCGCCGCTCCCGGGGCCCGCACGCGCTGACGGTCCTGCGCGAGCAGCGGGTCCGCGCGCTCGATCTGTCCCAGGAGCCCGCGCACGAAGTTCGCCGCCGGCGTCGAGTGCGCCAGACGGTAGTGCACCCATTGTCCCTGGCGGACGCGCTCGACCAGACCCGCCTCGGTCAGGATGCGCAGATGCCGCGAGACCCGCGGCTCGCTCTGGCCGAGCACCTCCGCGAGGTCCGAGACGCTCAGCTCGCGCTCGGCACACAAGGCCAGCAGCCGCAGGCGGGTCGCCTCGGCCGCGGCGCGTAACCAGAGCAGCGTATCGTCGAAGGGCAGCACGTGGATTTCAAGAATTGCACAAATCTTTAAATGCAGGATAGCACACGAGGCCGGCGGAAGAACATCGTCTGACAATGGCGTCGGATGACCCGCCGGCCGGCGGGTCAGTGGATCAGAGCCGACACGTCCGCCGCGCCACTGTCCGTGAACAACGCTTCGACGGCCTGCGCATCGAACCGGTAGGGCCGGCGGCAGAACTCGCACGTCACGGTCACCGCGCCTTCTTCGGCGAGGATCTCGCGGACCTCCTCGGCCCCGAGTGCGCGCAGCAGCGAGGTCACCCGGCCTTCCCCGCAGCGGCACTCGAACATCACCGTCGAGCCACCGAACAGCCGCACGTCATGCTCGGGCAGCACGGTGCCGAGCACGGACTCCACGCTCGCATCGAGCAGCGTCCCGGGGGTCAGGCGCTGCATGCCATGCAGCACGGACTGCCAGAGCGCCTCGGCGCCTGCGCTCGCCTCGGATTGCGGCAGCTTCTGCACCAGCAATCCGGCACAGCGCGCGTCGTCCGCGGCCAGCTGCACGCAGGTCGGCAGCTGCTCCGAGGCACTGAAATACGCCTCCAGGGATTGCGCGAGCGACTCTCCGGCGAGCGGCACGATGCCCTGGTAGCGCAGGTTGCGCTCATCGGCCTCGATGGTGACCGTGAACCGGCCGCCCTCCCCGACCAGCGCGCGGAACGTCTCGCCCGCCGAGCGTTCCTCGCCGATCGCCGCGGCGAGCGTCTCGTCGTAATGCGCCACGGCCCGCACCCCGAACTCGTGGGTACATTGCGCGACGAGCAGACTGACGGCGCCGTGACCCTGCATCTGCAGCGTCAGCCGCCCGCGGAACTTCAGCGTTGCCGCGAGCAGCACCGAGGCGGCAACCGCTTCGCCGAGCAGCGCGCGCACCGCGGGCGGGTATTCGCCGTTGGCGCGCAGCGCGCGCCACGCGTCACCCAGATGCACCCAGTGCCCGCGCACCGGCTGCTCGTCGACGAGGAAGCGGCGTACCGTGTCGGAACCTGTCTCAGCGTCCATGCGCGCAGCATGGAGCATTCTCAGGCGCGACTCAACCGGGCAGCTTCTTCTTCAGCAGCTCGTTCAGCTGCGCGGGGTTGGCCTTGCCCTGCGTCGCCTTCATGACCTGACCGACGAAGAACCCGAACAGCTTGTCTTTGCCGGCGCGGAACTCGGCGAGCTGAGCCGGGTTCTTCGCCATGACGGCCTCGATGGCCTGCTCGATCGCGCCGGTGTCGGTGATCTGCTTCAGACCCTTCGCTTCGATGATGGCATCGGCACTCTCGCCGCTCGCCCACATCGCCTCGAACACGTCCTTGGCAATCTTGCCGGAGATGGTGTCATCGGCGATGCGTACCAGCAGGCCCGCGAGCCGCTCGGCACTGAGCCGGCCGGCGCCGATGTCCACGCCGTCCTTGTTCAGCGCCGCGGACAGCTCGCCCATCACCCAGTTCGCCGCGAGCTTCGGCTGCTCGGGCACGGCGCGCACCACCGCCTCGTAGTAGTCGGCCAGCTCGCGGCTCGCGGTGAGCACGAGCGCATCGTAGGCCGACAGCCCGTACTCGGCGACGAACCGCTCCGCCTTGGCATCGGGCAGCTCCGGCAGCGCCTCGCGCACCGCCTCGATATAGGCCTCGTCGATCTCGAGCGGCAGCAGATCCGGATCCGGGAAGTAGCGGTAGTCGTTCGCCTCTTCCTTCGAGCGCATCGAGCGGGTCTCGCCCTTGTCCGGATCCCACAGACGCGTTTCCTGGACCACCTTGCCGCCGGACTCGATCAGCTCGATCTGGCGTGCCGCCTCGTACTGGATCGCCTTCTCGACGTAGCGGAACGAGTTGATGTTCTTGATCTCGGCGCGGGTGCCGAACTTCTCCGAGCCGACCGGCCGCACCGACACGTTCGCATCGCAGCGGAACGAGCCTTCCTGCATGTTGCCGTCGCAGATCTCCAGGTAGCGCACCAGCGTGTGCACTTTCTTCATGTAGGCGACGGCTTCCTTCGCCGAGCGCAGCTCGGGCTCCGAGACGATCTCGATGAGCGGCGTGCCGGCCCGGTTCAGGTCGATGCCGGTGAGCGCCCCGAGGCCCTCGTGCAGTGACTTGCCGGCATCTTCCTCCAGATGCGCGCGCGTCACGCCGATGCGCTTGACCGTGCCGTCCTCGAGCACGATCTCGATCGAGCCGGCGGCCACGATCGGCAGCTCGTACTGGCTGATCTGATAGCCCTTCGGCAGGTCCGGGTAGAAGTAGTTCTTGCGCGCGAACACCGAGTGGCGCTCGATGCGCGCGCCAATGGCGAGCCCGAAGCGCACCGCCATGCGCACTGCCTCGGCGTTGAGCACCGGCAGCACGCCCGGATAACCCAGATCGACCAGGCAGGCCTGGGAATTCGGCGCCGCGCCGTACGCGGTTGCCGCCCCGGAGAAGATCTTCGAGCGCGTGGCGAGCTGGGCGTGGATCTCCAGCCCGATGACCGTTTCCCAGGCGCTCATGCGTACGCCTCCGGAATGCGCAGATGCCAGTCGGTCTCGCGCTGGTAGCGGTGCGCGGCGTTGAGCAGACGCGCCTCGGCGAAGTGCGGCCCGATGATCTGCAGACCGGCCGGCAGGCCCGCGGCGAAGCCGCACGGCACCGACATCGCCGGCAGCCCGGCCAGGTTCGCCCCGATGGTGTAAATGTCGTTCAGATACATGGTGATGGGATCGGCCACTTTGGCGCCAAGCTCGAACGCGGCCGTGGGCGTCGTCGGGCCCATCAGCAGGTCCACCTCCCCGAATGCCCGCTCGAAGTCCGCCGCGATCAGGCGGCGCACGCGCTGCGCTTTGAGGTAGTACGCGTCGTAGTAGCCCGCGGAGAGCACGTAGGTACCGGTCATGATGCGCCGCTTGACCTCGGCGCCGAAGCCCTCGGAGCGCGAACGCTTGTACAGGTCCTCGAGGTCGCGGGCCTCGGCGCAGCGGTGCCCGAAGCGCACCCCGTCGTAGCGGGCGAGGTTCGAGGAGCACTCCGCCGGAGCCACCACGTAGTACACGGGCACCGACAGCGGAATGTTCGGCAGACTCACCTCGCGCACGCTCGCCCCGAGACGCTCGAACACCTGGAGCGCCTCGCGCACGCAGCGCTCGTAGGCTGCGTCGAGTCCGGTATCGAAGAACTCCTTCAGCACGCCGATCTTCAGCCCCGAGAGCGGCTGATCGAGCCCGGCGAGATAATCGGGCACCGGCGCATCGACGCTGGTCGAGTCGCGCGGGTCGAACCCGGCCATCTCGCGCAGCACCCGCGCGGCGTCCTCGGCGCTCGCGGCGATGACCCCGGCCTGATCGAGGCTCGAGGCAAAGGCAATCATGCCGTAGCGCGAGACGCGCCCGTAGGTCGGCTTGATGCCAGTGACCCCGCAGAAGGCGGCCGGCTGGCGGATCGAACCGCCGGTATCGGTCGCCGTGGCGGCCGGCAGCAGCCGCGCGGCCACGGCGGCCGCCGAGCCGCCCGAGGAGCCGCCGGGCACGAGCGCGCGGTTCCAGGGATTGCGCACCGGGCCGAAATAGCTGGTCTCGTTCGAGGAGCCCATGGCGAACTCGTCCATGTTGAGTTTGCCGAGCATCACCGCGCCGGCGGCCTTCAGCCGGCTCACCACGGTGGCATCGTAGGGCGAGATGAAGCGCTCGAGCATGCGCGAGCCGCAGGTGGTGCGCACCCCGGCGGTGCAGAACAGGTCCTTGTGCCCGAACGGGACGCCTTCGAGCGCCCCGCCCCGGCCGGCGGCGAGCGCCCGGTCGGCCGCTTCGGCCTGCGCGAGCGCCTGCTCGGCCGTGACCGTGACGAAGGCGTTCAGATCGCGCTGGCTCGCCTCGATGCGCGCCAGAAAGGCGCGCACCAGCTCGACGCTGGAGACTCTGCGGGCGCGCAGATCGGCCGCGAGCTGAGTGAGGGTTTGACGGTACATCACGGCTGCGGCGGCCTCATTCAATGACCTTGGGCACCAGGTAGAGCCCGGCGGCCACCTGCGGGGCGTTTTTCTGGTACAGCTCGCGCTCATCGGGCTCGCTGACCACATCGGGGCGCAGCCGCTGGGTCAGACCCGGCAGCGGATGGGCCATGGGCGCGATCCCTGCGGTCTCGGCCCGCTCGAGCTCGCCGATGAACTCGACGATGCTCGAGAGGTTCTGCTGGAAGCGCGGGATCTCGGCCGGCTCGAGCTCGAGGCGGGCCAGGTGGGCGATGTTTTCGACTTGCTCGCGGGTCAGGGCCATCGGTGCTTCGGGCGCGGCGTGAACTGGGCTCGAAATCATACATGTTGCCTTGCTCAATGTGCTATCGGTTGCTAGATTACGCGCCACTTTGTAGAGGTGCCTCTCCGGAGGCTCTCCATCCACCGCCTCATCCGTATTCGGACGCTTCATGCTCAAACGCTTGCGCGGCTACTTCTCCAGTGATCTGTCGATCGACCTGGGGACGGCCAACACCCTCATCTACGTCCGCGACAAGGGCATCGTGCTCAACGAGCCGTCGGTCGTCGCGGTGCAGGACGAGCCGTCCCGGGGCGGCAAGGTCATCGTCGCGGTCGGTTCGGAGGCCAAGGGGATGCTCGGGCGCACC
>JAKADE010000251.1 GCA_021820785.1 Pseudomonadota bacterium | reverse complement strand
AGTGCGATCGCGATGCGCCAATGCGGCCAGAATGCCGACCGTGGCGTAGAGACCGGTGAGGATGTCGGAGATTGCAACGCCACTTTTGAGCGGTCGGGCGCCGGGCTCCCCGTCCCGTTCCCCCGTGAGACTCATCAGCCCGCTCATCGCCTGCACGAGAAAGTCGTAGCCGGGTCGTGCGGCATACGGACCGGTCTGGCCGAAGCCGGAGATGGAGCAGTAGATGAGCCGGGGATTCTCGCGGCGCAGACTCTCGTAGTCGAGACCCCGCGCGGCGAGACCACCGACCTTGAAATTCTCGATCACGACGTCGACGCGCCCTGCCAACGCCCGGACAATCTGCTGTCCTTCATCCGTCGTGAAATCTATGGTCAGGGATCTCTTGTTGCGGTTGGCGCAGAGGAAATACGCGGCATCGCCCACCGTACCGGCGGCGCCGGATACGAACGGCGGACCCCAGGAGCGCGTCTCGTCACCGCTCCCCGGTCGTTCGATCTTGTACACCTCGGCGCCGAGGTCTCCGAGAATCTGCGTAGCCCATGGACCGGCGAGCACCCGCGACAGATCGAGCACCTTCACATGGGATAGCGCGCCGCGGACTTCGGATTCGTCGGTCAAAATCGTCTGCACCTTGCGAACGGACCTGCATGATAGCCCAGTTCGGCCGCAGCGCTCTGCACCCGCTCGCACCGGGGCGCGAGTGCCGCGTCAGATCGGGGTCTACCCGCAGTCACGCCGCCCAATGAGACGGGCAGGAAGTCGCGGGGTGTCTATGCACCGGGGAGACGACGAAGCGCAGCCGCAGCGCCGCATTCAGCTGCTCGTGAAGCACGCATGACGCATCGAGTCGCCCGAGCATCCAGGCCGCCCGTGCCCGCCGTCACAACACCGGATCGCGCACGCATCATGACGTCTTGCCTCAAACACATTCGCCATGAATCCACGCGACATCGGTGTAAAACTGCACGGCGTACCATTGACTCTCCAGACGCGTGATCTGATACACACGGCACGGCAATCCCGCGGCGCGCACCGGCGCTCTCGCTCCGAGAGTCGCCGCCAGAGAGTTCGACGGGTTAAAGACCAGATACACGTCGGTTTCCTGGCCGGCGATTCCCCAGCCGTCCCACACGACATGCCTGAATTCACCGCTCCCGCGAGTTGGCTTCGCCAGTACCCTGGCTTGATACGAGTGCGACAGCAGAAGCCATCGCACCTGACTTCGGGATACCCACAAGTGCGGAAACAGAAATGCCGGGACCAGCAGATAGACGGCCAGTGCCGACAGGGTGACCCGGCGACGCCGACCCGTGCTCGCAACTGCAAAAATGATGAGCAGCACGCCCGTCATGAGTGCCATCGCGACACACAGCAGGCTCGCCAAATCGAATTCCGCGAACGCCAGTGCGAGTACCGTCAACGCCAGGCTTGCGGCGAGACCGCCTGCCAACCCCGCGAGATACGAAGCATCGGAACGTGTTGAACCCATGTCCCCTCCTGGAGATTCTTCTCGGCGACCCGAACATCGGGACCGCCCGATGTGCCGCTGCAGGGCGCTTTCAGGATAACGGCGCGAGAATGGACGAGGCCATGCGGCACGTCAATGAAGCAGTCCCGGATGCCGATCACGGCTAGCGGGCAGGCTGCAATGGTTCATCGAGTTGCCTCTCGGGGATTTCTACGCACCCGCGCCAGGGTTCCTCGAGGGAAGATGCTGCGCTAAACCTGACGCTCCCCGATGAAGCTATCACGCCGTGCAACAGACGCGGTGGTGCTCAGCAGAAATTGACTGTGCGCAGAAGCGGAACGCACCCTGAGGTAGCGTCCGGCCCGCTGCGGAAATTCCCGTACCTTGGATCGGCTCTAGCCTCGGCTGCTCCGTAGCGCGCCAGAAGCGCGGCCGGAGCCCGTGACCATGCGATGCTGAGAGTGTGCGGACTTCGCTGGGGATCGACGGGAATCCCCGGATACGCGGAATTGGTGGGCCGTGTAGGGATCGAACCTACGACAAAGAGGTTTGAGAGTCGTAGGGGTTGCTCGCCGCGGCTCAGGCACACGCCATCCGACACCGCGCAAGTAGCTGATTTAATGGCATATATCGAAGGCTCGGCGAGCGCAAGAAGGGGCGCCGACGCGGGTCGACGAGTACCTCACTGCACTGAATTTGCGCTGAGCCATCAGCGCTCGGTGGTCACGCTGAGGAGGCGTCGCACCCGCGTAAATAGCTCCTCGGCGCCGAAATCGTCCTCGGAGCACTGCTCCGCGATCTGCTGCTCGGCGTCGAGCAGTTCGCATAGAAGCTTTCGGGCGAGCGCTGGGTGGCTGGGTAGCACGACCCGCTCAATGGCTCCGAGGGTGTAGCCTGCGCGGGCGACAATCTCGGCGCTGCGGCGGTGGCGCACGTCATACTCACGCTCGCCCATGCGAAGCGCGCTGATTTCGCGGCGAACGACGGTCGCGACCCTAGAGGGCTCCGCCGCAGCGATGAAGGCCTCGACATACGACCGGACGCCCAGAGGCGCGCCGCAAACCAGGGAAACGATGAAGGCGGCAAGCTCCTCCGGGCTGCGGCGCTGCAGGGCAGCCAAGGCTCCGGTGACTTCCTCTTCAGTGTCCATGGCGGTCTAGAGCTGTGAGTTGCGTCAGACGCCGCCGCCCGCAAGCAAAGCGCGGGCGAGCATGCCAGCACGGCGCGTAGTGCGCCGGCTTTAGATCTCCGCGAGACGCCGTACGGTATCGGGATAGCGCTGCACGAGGCGAATGAGCAGGGCCGCTTGCGCGTTTGGCTTGGCCCGGCCCTGCTCCCAGTTTTCCAGCGTGCGGACGTTGGTGCGCAGGTATCGTGCGAAAAGGCTGCGGGAGAGCTTCATGTCCTCCCGGACTTTCGTGAGTTCGTCAGCGCGGAGCTCCGGCACAGGCTTCGGTTTCACAGCATGCGTCCGAAGCGTTCGTTTGCCAGCACGCTGATCAGCCAGGGCGTCAAACCCTTCCATCAGCTCATCGAACAGATTGTGCTTCTTTCTCATGTCTTGCGCCTCGCTTTCAGCTCGTCTTTGATGCGCTCCTTCAACGCCTCTCGTTGCTTAGGCGTCAAATCCGCCATCTCGTCTTTGTCGTACAGTGTGAACAGCCAGAACTCCGCACCACCCGTCCAGTAGTAATAGATCACCCGTAGACCGCCGCGCTTGCCCTTGGAACGGCGGGCGTCGCTGAATCGCACCTTACGCAAGCCGCCCGTACCCGGGATCACCTCGCCCGCCTCTGGGTTCGCCATCAAGGCTTCCTGAAGGCGGCTGAAGCCACCGTCATCCAGGTAGCTCTCTCGGCTTCGCTCGAACGCCGGCAATTCGATGAAGACCGCCTGCATGACAGTGATTATTATACGCAAGTTGCGTATAGCCGCAAGCTGCAGTGCGGAGCGGAGATCCTGGCTTCTTCAGCAGGGCCCGCCACGATTGTTCTCGATTCCCATCGGCCCCCGCAGCCGGCGCCCCGCCCTGTGCCTGGCGCGCGGCTTGGCACGGCCGCTGAGGCCAAGGAACCAAGCCAGGAAGGACGGTTCGTGAATCAGCAACTCTCCGCATCGCGAGTCGAAGACAGCGGCCGATAGTCCGTTCACCGCGCGGCATCGGAGCGCCCATGTGACGCGATTGACGCTGAGCAAATGCGGGTGTCGTGCAACAAGCTGAGCTTTGAAGTGGTCCCTACGCGACGGACCTCTTAGGTGGGTCTTGATCGGCATGTTGCATTCTGCGCGCATACTCGTTCGGCGACAAGTATCCGAGCGATGAGTGCAGGCGGACTGGATTGTAAAATCCGTGGACGTACTCTGCGATCGCTCTGTGTGCGTCCTGTTTGGTCGTATACGGCTCGGTGGCTTCTTCGGTCTTCAGCGTCGCGAAGAAGCTCTCCGAGACGGCATTATCCCAGCAATTTCCCTTGCGACTCATGCTGGCGACCACACCGAGTGCGCCGAGCGCGTCGCGAAAATCATCGCTTGCGTACTGACTGCCGCGGTCGGAGTGAAACAGCGTGCCGGTCGGCGGGACTTCGTGATGGCAGGCATTGCGCAGCGCATTGAGCACCAGCTCATCAGGCATGCGATCCGAGAGGCTGTAGCCGAGCACCTGGCGGGTCTGCAAGGCGATGATTACCGCCAGATACAACCAACCTTCGCGAGTGGCAATGTAGGTGATATCGCTTGCCCAGGCGTGCACGGCTGTATCGACGCCAAAGCGTCTCTGCAGGACGTTCGGAGCGATGGCGCGGTGATGAGCGCTGTCGGTCGTGCGCGGCAGGAAGCACCCTTTACGCACGCCCCGCAGGCGTCGCGCGCTTTCGAGACGGCATCGGCTGTTATCTCGGCGACGCTCTTGCCGGCAAACTGCTTGGACCACCAGTTGAGCTGAAGCGTGCGGGCGGCGCACTGCACCTCGTCGAACTCCACCAGGACCGTCTCCGCGTTGTCCTTGGCGAGCGCGTCGAAACTGATGCGCTTCGCCGCGGCGTGCGGAAAGTGCCGCCGTTCGCGGATTGCCGTTTCGATCGAGGCCGCCCAGGCCTCCGCCTCCTTCCGATTCGGGAATGTCGCAGATTCGGACGAGCGGCCCTTTACTCGCACCTGCGCACGATAGGAAACATCCTTCGTGAGCGGCGAGACGATGCGCTGGATTGAAGCGATATGCGCCTCGGTACACTGCGTGCAGCGGTGAGTTAATCGCTGCACGGAGTCTGCACTAAATGACACATACAGCGAAGCTCGCGAGCCTGTCATGGCACGCAAGCTGCTGATATCTAAGGTGAATTGGTGGGCCGTGTAGGGATCGAACCTACGACCAAGAGATTAAGAGTCTCCTGCTCTACCAGCTGAGCTAACGGCCCAATTTTTTATCGCGACAGTCGCCCGGTGCGACTCCCGCAGAATCTGGGGTGGACGATGGGACTCGAACCCACGACAACCGGGATCACAACCCGGGACTCTACCAGCTGAGCTACGTCCACCGTCGTCACAACCATCCCCCCCGCGCGCAGCCCGCTCCGCCGCGTGCTGCGGCTGGCGTGCCCGGCAGGACTCGAACCTGCGACCACCGGCTTAGAAGGCCGGTGCTCTATCCAACTGAGCTACGGGCACGCGAAACTGCATCGCCCACTCGCCCGCAAGCCAGA
>JAKADE010000250.1 GCA_021820785.1 Pseudomonadota bacterium | reverse complement strand
GTCTATGCGGCGACGCCGGATCCGAAGCGGGTTGTGGCGCTCGGGGATTGCGGCTGCACCGGCGGGGTGCTTGGGCAGTGTCCGTCCGCCCTCGGCAGCGTCGCGACCGTCATCCCGGTGCACGTGGCGGTGCCGGGCTGTCCGCCGAGCCCGATGCGCATCCTGCAGGGCATCCTCACCGCGATCGAGTGCTGAACGCCGCCTGCCGGTTGCGTCAGCGGCGGGGCTGATCCGTCCATGGCGCGCTGCGGATCAGCGCATCGAGGCATTGCGCGTCGACCGCTGCGCCGCGCTCGCGGTGCAGGATCGCCAGCGCGTCCTCGAGCGCCAGAGCACCTCGGTAGGGGCGCTCGGCCGTGAGCGCATCGAAGATGTCCGCGACGGTGATGATCCGGGTCTCGAGCGGGATCGCGTCGGCGCGCAACCGCTTCGGATAGCCGTTGCCATCGATGCGCTCGTGATGCGCCCCTGCGATGGGCGCGAGTTCGCCGAATATCCGTACGCGCTTGAGGATGTTCTCGGTGAGCTGCGCGTGTTGCTTGACCGACTCCCACTCCGACCCGTCGAGACGGCCGGGCTTCTCCAGGATGCTGTTGCTGACGCCGAGCTTGCCGATGTCGTGCAGCAGCGCACCGCGATGCAGCCAGCGGCGCCGCGGCGCCGCCAGACCGAGTTCGCGGCCGATCGCCTCCGCGTAGTGCGCGACGCGTTGACTGTGGCCGTACGTGAAGCTGCTCTTCGCATCGATGATGTCGGCAAACGCCTCGGCGATCGCATCGAGCCGCGGCTCGTCGATGAGCACGGTGGCTGCGGCGGGCTCGAGCGCCCAGATGCGCTCCTCGAGGGCTGCGGCGCCCAGTCCGGACCAGAACCGCGCGCCGCGCGCGACGGCGAAGAATGCCTGGCAGACCTGCGGGTCGAACCAGGTGCCGACCCTGTGGCGTACTTCTGTGCATGCGGCACGCTCGCCGCCGACGCTGTTGAACACGTCGACGACCTGCGCGAGCAGCGCGATGCGCGCATTCAGCGGGATTTCGGTGCCGCGCAGTCCTTGCGGCCGGCCCTGGCCGTTCCAGTGCTCATCGAGGCTGAAAATGCCCGCGGCGACGGTTGCGCCGAAACCCAGCCGCCGCACGATGTCGGCGCCTCGCTCGCAGCGCGTGTGCACCAGCTCGGTCGCGAGCGCCTCGCCGTTGCGATACAGGTGCAACAGACGCCTGGCGCGCTCGCGCAGCGCTTCGCCGGGGCCGGCGTGGCGCAGCACGAAGCGTCCCAACTGCATCAGGCTCTGCGAGTCGACCAGTTTGAAGTCGCGTTTGATGAGCAGCTCATCTCCGCCGTAGAGTTCCCACAGTCGCGCGGCGTTGCTGCTGCAGCCGGCATCCTTCAGCAGCAGCGTGTAGTACAGATCCGAGAGCGCCTCGGCGTCCAGGCCGAGCATCTGGCCGACATGCATCCCGATCCAGCAGCTGCGCAGGCAGTGTCCCGGTGGCTGGCCCTCGGTCAGGTCGAGCGCATAGCTCAGGGCGCCGACGATCTCCGCGAGGCGCAGGCGACCGGTGGTTCCCGCCTGCACGGCAGCGGGCAGAAGCCACTCGGGAATGGGCTCGTGTGCGATGGCATTCATGACGATTCTCCTGACGGACCGACCGGCCTGAGCGCCGGCGGGGCCCTTCGGCCGCATCTGTCCGCCCGGGAGATACGGGTCCTGCGACCTTGCGGATGCATCCGGTGACGCTCGCGCATGGCTCGAGCGCGCAGGGCATCCGGTTCCGGGAGGATTTGTAGCAAATCCCGCCGGCGACGCTCGTGCGCCCGGTCACGCTTCTGGCGGCCGCGCCGCGCTTTACAGCGGATCGGGCTTCGGGTAGTTTCGAGCCCATCATGACCCCGATGAAAACGCGCACCATTACCCTGAAAAAGCCCTGCGGTGGGGCTCTGGGGGAGTGCGTGCGCTAAAGGCGCCGGGACGTCCCGAAGACACCAGAGGCCCCGCCGGAGTAACCGACGGGGCCTTTTTTTCACTGCCTGAAAATCGGAGCTTGCACATGCCATCTGGTCGTTCGGCCGGCACCTTGCCGGTGGTTGCAATCGTCGGGGCCACCGGGGCCGTCGGGGTCGAGTTGCTGCGCTGCCTCGAGCAGCGCAATTTCCCGCTGGCGCGGCTGCGCCTGCTCGCCTCGGCCCGTTCGGCCGGCAAGACACTGACGTTTCGCGGCGAGGCGCTGCCCGTCGAGGAGCTGACGGCGGAGAGCTTCCGCGGCGTCGACATTGCGCTGTTTTCCGCTGGCGGCAGCATCTCCAAGCAATTCGCACCGCTCGCGGTGGCGCAGGGGACGGTGGTCGTGGACAACTCCTCGGCGTTCCGGCGCGACCCGGCGGTCCCGCTGGTGGTGCCGGAGATCAATCCGCAGGCGCTGAAGTCGCACCGCGGCCTCATCGCCAATCCGAACTGCTCGACCATCATCGCCATCACGCCGCTCTGGGCGGTGCACCGGCGCAATCCCATCCGGCGGATGATCCTCGCGACCTATCAGGCGGCTTCCGGCGGCGGGGCGGCAGCCATGGCCGAGCTGCTCGACTCGACCCGCGCCTACCTCGAGGAGCGCCCCTACGCCCCGAAGGTCCTGCCGCATCCCTATGCATTCAACCTGTTCAGTCACAACTCCTCGGTCGATCCGCAGACCGGCTACAACGAGGAGGAACTCAAGGCCATGCACGAGACGCGCAAGATCTACGGCGACGAGGCGATCCGCGTGAGCGCCACGTGCGTGCGCGTCCCGGTGCTGCGGGCGCATTCGATTGCGGTGAACTTCGAGTGCGAACGGCCGATCACGCCTGCCGAAGTGCGTCAGATCCTGGCCGATGCGCCCGGCGTGAAGCTCGTCGAGGATCCGGCCCGCAACCACTTCCCGATGCCGATCGAGGCCTCGGGCGGCGATCCGATCCTGGTCGGGCGCATTCGCGCGGATCTGTCTGATCCGAGCGGACACTCGATCGCACTGTTCGCGGTGGGCGATCAGCTCCTCAAGGGTGCGGCGCTGAATGCCGTGCAGATCGCCGAGCTGCTCTGAGACGACACCGGCCGCGCCGCGCGGCATGCGCGGCGCGGCACCTCAGAGCAGGTCGCGCAGCCGGTAGTAGAGCATGCCGAGCGCGAGCAGCGGGCGGCGCGCCAGCGCGCCGCCCGGGAACGCGCGGTGTCCAATGCGTGCGAACACGTCGAATCGTTCGGCCTCGCCGGCGAGGGCCTCGGCGATGAGCTTGCCGGCGATGCCGGCGAGCGCGATGCCGTGCCCGGAGAAGCCCTGCAGAAAGTACGTCTGCGGGGCGAGGCGGCCGAAGTGCGGTGCGCGGTTGACGGTCAGATCGAGCAGACCGCCCCAGGCGTAATCGATCCGCGCTGCGGCGAGTTGCGGGAAGACTCTGAGCATCCGCGCACGGTTGGCGGCGCGCGCGGCGAATTGCCCGCGGCCGCTGTAACTGATCGCCCCGCCGAACAGCAACCGGTGGTCGGCGGTGCAGCGGAAGTAATCGAGCGCCCAGTTCATGTCGCTTACCGCCGCGCCGTTGGCGATCAGTGCGCGGGCGCGCGCCTCACCGAGCGGCTCGGTGGCGAGCAGGTGGGTGGCGACCGGGAGGATTGCCGGGGCGATCTGGGGTGCGAGCGCCCCGAGGTAGGCGTTGCCGCACAGCACGATGTGCGGGGCACGAATGGCTCCGGCCGGAGTACTCACCCTGCCGGGCGCGATCGCCGTGGCGCGGGTCCGCTCGAACAGCAGTGCCCCGGCCCGCTCGGCCGCCGCGGCCAGTCCGCGCGTATAGGCCAGCGGATGCAGATGCCCGCCGTTGGCATCGAACATCGCGCTGACGTACCGCGACGTGGCAAGGGTGTGCTGGACTTCCTCGCGCGGCAGATAGCGCACGCTCCGGTAGCCGAGGCGGGTCTGCAGCTGCTCGATCTGCGCGCGCAGCTCGCGGTCGTGGCGGGGCTTCACGGCGGTGAGCAGATACCCGTCCACCCAGTCGCACGCGATGCGGTGCCGCTCGATCAGCGCGCGCGTCAGCTGCAGTCCCTCGGTGGCGACGTCCCAGACGGCGCGCGCGCCATCGGCGCCGAGCAGGTGCTCGAGCGGCTCCTGGCCACAGGCCACCCCATGGATGACCTGCCCGCCGCTGCGCCCCGAGGCGCCCCAGCCGATGTGCTGCTGCTCGAGCAGAACCGTGGCGTAGCCCCGTTCCGCCAGGTGCAATGCGGCGGAGCAGCCGGCGATCCCGCCGCCGACGACACAGACGTCCGCGCTGAGCACGCCCTCGAGCGGCGGGCGCGGGGGGCGGGCCGTGACGGACGCAGCATAGTACGAATCGGCTTCGGCGGCGGACATGGCGATTCTCCTATAATAACCACGAATACCATGGCACCGGCCCGCCCCCTCATTGGCCTTCCCGCTGACCGGCGCACGCTCGGCGTGCAGCCCTTTCACGTGGCGGCCGAAAAGTACGCCCGGGCCCTGCTCGAGGCGGCCGATGCGCTGCCGCTGATCATCCCCTCCCTGGGCGCGGAGCTGCGCTCGGCCGAACTGCTCGAGCGCCTCGACGGACTGCTGTTCACCGGCAGCCCCACGAACGTCGAGCCGCATCATTACGCCGGTCCGCCGAGCGCGCCCGGCACGCTGCACGACCCGGCGCGCGATGCCACCACGCTGCCGCTGATCCGCGCTGCGGTCGAGCGGGGCGTGCCCGTGCTCGGCATCTGCCGCGGCTTCCAGGAGGTGAACGTCGCCTTCGGCGGGAGCCTGCACCAGCGCGTGCACGAGGTGCCGGGCTACCTCGATCACCGCGACGACGAGCGCCAGCCGCTCGAGGTGCAGTATGGTCCGGCGCACGACGTCATGCTCGAGCCACAGGGGGTGCTGCGCGGCCTGGCCGGCGTCGAGCGCGTGCGCGTCAACTCGCTGCACTGGCAGGGCATCGAGCGGCTCGGCCCGGGACTGCTCGTCGAGGCGCGCGCCCCGGATGGGCTGATCGAGGCGTTCCGTGTGGCCGAGGCACCGTCCTTTGCACTCGCGGTGCAATGGCATCCGGAGTGGCAGGTGATGAGCAATCCGTTCTCGCGAGCCCTGTTCGCAGCGTTCGGCGCGGCCTGCCGCGCCCGGGCGAGCGCTCGCCAAGAGGCAA
>JAKADE010000249.1 GCA_021820785.1 Pseudomonadota bacterium | reverse complement strand
GATGCGCACCGCGAATACGCCCTCGGCCTGGGATTCCTCGAGTGCGTCTCCGGCCCTCTGGTGCGCTCCAGTTACCGCGCCGAGCAGGCGTTGAACCGCAACAACGCCGGGCTCGACAACACGCGCCTCGCAGCGCCGCCGCGGTGAGCTGCTCCCCGGCGTACGCGGCGACCGAGCCCGCGGCGCCTCTGGCGCCGCCGGCGCCGGTGGTGCGCCGGCTGGGGTGCGTTGAGTACGAACCCACCTGGCGCGCCATGCAGCGCTTCACCGACGAGCGCAGCGGCGCGACGCCCGATGAGCTCTGGCTGCTCGAGCATCCGCCGGTGTTCACGCTCGGGATGAATGCCGATCCGGCGCACGTGCTCGGTGCGGGCGAGATCCCGGTGGTGCGCATCGACCGGGGCGGCCAGGTGACCTATCACGGACCGGGACAGCTGGTGGTGTATCCGCTGGTGGATCTGCGCCGCGCCGGCCTCGGCGTGCGCGATCTGGTCAGTGCGCTCGAGTGCGCCGTGATCGACTTCGCAACCGCGCTCGGCATCGAGGCCGAGCGCCGCCGCAGTGCCCCGGGGGTCTACGTTGCCGGACGCAAGCTCGCCAGCGTCGGCATCCGCGTGCGGCGCGGGGCGAGCTACCACGGGATTGCGCTCAACGTGTGCAACGATCTGGCGCCGTTCCGCCAGATCAATCCCTGCGGCTATGCGGGTCTGGAGATGACCCGGCTCGCGGATCTTGCGGCCATCGAGTCTGCGGGCGCCGCCGGCGAGGGGCTGCTGCCCCACCTGCTCGAGCGGCTGTACGCGGCGGCGCCCGCCGCCCGGTCCCGGGACTGAGCGGCCGCCGGGTGCGTCTGCGCGGCTGTCTTCGGCGCCCGATCGAGCAGCCCGTTCGCGGCGTGCCGCGTGGGCTGATCCGGCTCCTGTTCGATGATCAAGGCATGCGGGCGGCCGTGCGCGCCGTGCTGTTCGTCGTCGTGTTCGGGCTGCTCGCCTTCGGATTGTCGGCGCTGATGCACGGGGTGCTCAGCGCCGTGCCCGCATGGCAGCGCCCGCTGCATGCGGCGTTCGCCCGCGTACACACCAGCGGGGAGATGCCGGCCTGGCTGACGAGTTTTCAGGAGGCGCTGGCGCTGCTGTGCGCACTGGCGGCGAGCGCGATCATGACGACGCTCGAAGGCCGGCCGCTGCGTGCCATAGGACTGCAGCCGGGGCACCGGGCGCGCGATCTGACGAGCGGCTTCGCCGTCGGGTTCGCGCTGCTGAGCGTCCTGGTCGGTGCGCTGCTCGTGTTCGGCGGGGCGCGGCTGCTCGCCCCGACGCTGCCGCCCGCGGCCGCGGTCCGGTCCGGGCTCGCCTGGCTGGTCGCGGCGCTGCTGATCGGGTTTTTCGAGGAGATTGCCTTTCGCGGCTACCTGTTCGCGACGCTGCGCGAGGCACACGGATTCTGGACGGCGGCGATCGCGGTCACTCTCGCGTTCGGCGCGGCCCACGGGCTGAACATCGGGGAGAATCCCACCGGACTGATCACGGCGGCACTGGCGAGCCTGCTGTTCTGCCTGGCGATCCGCCGGACCGGCACCCTGTGGTGGGTGATCGGCATGCACGCCGCGTGGGACTGGTCGGAGAGCTATTTCTACGGGAGCGCCGACAGCGGCATGCGCTCATTCGGCCGGCTGCTGACGTTGCAGCCGCAGGGCGGGCTGTACCTCAGCGGCGGACGTGACGGGCCGGAAGGCTCTTTCCTGTGCCTGGTGGTGCTGCTGGCGTTCATCGCGGCGTTGCCGCTGCTCGTGCCGGGGCGCGCAAGAGAGCGCTAGGGCGCGCTCACAACAGCATCATCACCCCGTCGCAGGCCTTCAACTCCTCGATCAGCGCCTCGATCTGCTCGCGGCTCTCGGCGAGCAGCTGGTAGGAGATCGACAGGAAGTTGCCATTGCCGCTCAGGCGCTCGCTCACCCGCTCGGACTCCAGTCCCGGTGCGTGGCGCAGCACCACCGCGTGGATGCGGGCGCGGAACTCGTCGGATGGACGGCCGATGATCTTGATCGGATACTCGGTCGGAAACTCGAGCACGGACTCCCTCACCACGGCTCCTCCTGGAGATCACGCTTCCACTGCTGGAAGGCGCCATGCACGCGCCGCCACAGCGCGCCGGGGCGTCCCGTGCCCACCGGCTGTCCGTCGAGACGCGTGACCGGCTGCACCTCGCGCGTGGCTGCGGAAATCCAGATCTCCTCTGCGGCGCGCAGCTGCGCCTCGCTCACCGGCGCGGTGCGCCACGGCACGCCGGCACGCTCCGCGAGCTCCTCGATCACGGTGCGCGTGGTGCTCGGCAGGATCTCGTGCGAGTTCGGCGGGGTGAGCACCTCCCCGCCTGCCACCACGTGCACCGCCGATGCCGAGGCATCGGTCAGGCGGCCGTCGCGCAGCAGGATCGTCTCTGCGGCCGCCGCGTCGACCGCGAGCTGACGCAGCAGCACGTTGGCGAGCAGCGCCGTCGACTTGATGTCGCAGCGCGACCAGCGCGTGTCGGCGGCGGTCACGCACTCGACGCCGCGCTCGGCTAGATCCGCCGGTGGCGCCGGCCACGGCGCCGCAAACGCGAACACGGTACGCGCGATCTGCGGCAGCGGCGCATGCGTGCGGCCGGACTCCGCACCGCGGGTGACCTGCCAGTAGAGGTACAGATCGGCGCTGCCGGATGCGCCGATCAGCGTGGCGAACACATCCCGCCATTGCGCGGCGGTGAGCGGATCGTCCATGCGCAGCGCCGTGAGGCTGCGCGTCAGGCGCGCGCAGTGTGCGGCGAGCCGGAACGGCCGCCCGCCGTAGACCGGCATGACCTCGTAGGCGCCGTCGCCGAACAGAAACCCCCGGTCGAGCGGCGAGATGCGCGCCGCCTGGAGCGGCAGGTACTCGCCGTTGAGGTAACAGACGGGATACGGTTCGGCCATGGGGTCGCCCGCGGT
Source organism: Pseudomonadota bacterium (assembly GCA_021820785.1). The sequence continues at coordinate 2,216 of JAKADE010000249.1, read as the reverse complement.
TTCGCTCAGAGCCAGAGCCGGATGTCGTCGATCAGCCGGGTGATCAATCCCCCCTCGGGGACTGCACCGAGCGTCACGAGCGGCGTGCTGTCGATCTGCTGCCCCGCCCCGTTCAGCACCTGCAGCGTGCCGACGTTGACTCCGGCGGCGATCGGCGCGGTCAGTGGCCAGTGGTTCCAGAGGATGCGGGTGCTGAGCGTCGCGTCCGGTCCGCGCGGCACGGTGACCACCACCGGCAGCTCAGGGCCCACGGCCGCGAATCCCGAGGCCGACTTGAACACGCGCGGCTTGGCGACGACCGCCCGGGCGGCCTCGACGTTCTCGTTCTCGTAGAAGTTGTAGCCGTAGTTGATCAGCGCCTGGCTGTCGCTGACGCGCCCGTTCCAGCTCGGAGCTCCGAGGACCACGGACACCAGACGCATGCCGTTGCGCACGGCGGACACCACCATGCAGTAGCCGGCCGCATCGGTGTAGCCGGTCTTCATGCCGTCGACCGAATGATCGGTCCACAGCAGCGTGACGCGGTTGCGCTGCGTGATGTGATCCCAGGTGAACGTCTTGATCTTGAAGATGAAGTAGTACTGCGGGAAGTCGCGGATGATGTCCGAGGCGAGCGTGGCGAGGTCGCGCGCGGTGGTGTAGTGATCGGGTTTCGGCAGTCCGTCGACATCCTCGTAGTGCGTCGAGTTCAGGCCGAGGCGGCGTGCGTAGTCGTTCATCAGCGTGACGAAGCCGGCCTGTGTGCCGCCGACCTTCTGCGCCAGGGCAACCGTGGCGTCGTTGCCCGACTCGACGATCATGCCTTTCAGCAGGTTCAGCACCGAGACCTGGGAGCCGGGGTTCAGGAACATGCGCGAGCCGCCGGTGCGCCACGCCGCGTTGCTGATGGTCACCGGGGTGTCGAGCGAGAGCTGTCCACTCTTCAGCGCCGAGAACACGATGTAGGCGGTCATGAGCTTCGTCAGACTCGCCATCGGCATCTTGTCATTGGCGTTCTTCGCCGCGAGCACCTGCCCGGTGTTGAAGTCGACCAGCATGTACGCGTGGGCGTTGAGGGCCGGCGGCGGTGGCACCGGCACGGCGACCGTCGCGCCGGCGAGCGTGGCCTGGGCTGCCGGGGCGGCAGCGGCCTGGGCCGCCGGAACGAGCGCCGCGAGGACCGGCAGCGCGGCGACCGACAGGACGGCCAGGACAGAAGAGCGGGACATGAGGCGATTCCTCCTTAGGGGATGGTGCGGCGGGTGGCGCAGAATAAGATTACGCCGAGGCCGGATAGTTCTCTCGGTCACGCGTGCAGCGGCTCACGGCTTGACCAGGATGGCGCCGGGGTAGCCGAGCGCGGCCAGCCGTGCGGCGAGCGCATCATACTCGGGCACGTCGTGTACGGGGCCAACCCGCACGCGGTACAGCGTCCCGCCGGTGACCGACGGGGAGAGAATGAACGGGCCGGGCAGACCGGCGGACTCCAGCCGCGCCAGCACCCGCTCGGCATTGGCCGGCACGGCAAACGCGCCCACCTGCACGTACAGCGGTTCGCCGACCGGCTGCATCGCCCCGGACAGCGAGGTGGGGCTGCCCGGGGTGAGGGCCTGCACGTCGACCAGCGCAGTGCCCGTGCCGAGCATGCCGAGTTTGGCGGCCGCCACGTAGGACAGGTCGATCAGGCGGTGGGCGACGAAGGGTCCGCGGTCGTTGACCTTGACGATGACGCTGCGTCCGTTCGACAGGTCGGTGACCCGCACGTAGGTCGGCAGCGGCAGTACCTTGTTGGCCGCGGTCATGGCGTACATGTCGTAGCGGTCCCCGTCGGCGGTGGTGCGGCCCTGGGAGTTCGGGCCATACCACGAGGCGACGCCGATCTGGTGGTAGCCGGCGGCGCTCGCGAGCACGTAGTAGCGCTTGCCGTCGACGGTATAGGAAGGGGGATTGCCGCGCGGCGCCGGCGGCAGGTAGTGCGGCACGGGATTGGGAATGGCGCGCCAGTCGGCCGGCAGCGGCGGCAGGCCGCTCGCCGGGCTGCCGACGAAGTGCCTGCTGGTGGCGCAGCCGCCCAGGGCGGTGGCGAGGAGCAATGTCCCGAGCGGGACGAGGCACTCGCCGCCGGTGCGCCTCACCGCTGCCGATCCGGTCCTGCGGCAGCCACCGCCGTCGCGGGTAATGCGTGCACCCGGTGGGCGATCGCCTGCGCCAGCGCGTTCACGGCCATGACGTAGAGC
>JAKADE010000248.1 GCA_021820785.1 Pseudomonadota bacterium | reverse complement strand
CGCGAACATCATCCTGAACATCGTGTTCGGCGAGGCCGAGATCGCGGTGGACACGCACATCTTCCGGGTCGCCAACCGCACCGGGCTCGCCCCGGGGCGCACGCCGCTCGCAGTCGAGCAGGCGCTCAGGCGCAATACCCCGGAAGCGTTCAAGTACGACGCGCACCATTGGCTGCTGCTGCACGGACGCTACGTGTGCACCGCACGCGCCCCGCAGTGCGCCACGTGCATCCTGGCCGATCTGTGCGAGTATCCGCACAAGGGCGCTGCGGCGCCGGCGGCCCGCCGCGCGGGCACGCGGGCCGCGCGGCGCCGCAGCACCGCCTGAGCACCATGCCCGTATTCGCCCAGCAGAGCCGCGAACAGCTGCGCCAGATGTATCTCTCGGCGTGGCGCAAGTACCGCGCCCAGCAGCCGCTCGAGCCGCTCGAGGCGCAGATTGCCGCGCTGATCGCCGAACACCCCGAATACGTCCCGCTGCTGGAGTCCCCCGAGGCGCTCGGGGCGGAGTTCACTCCCGAGGGTGGCCGCGAAAATCCCTTCCTGCATCTCGGCCTGCACCTGGCGGTGCGCGAGCAGGTCGCGACCGATCGGCCCGCGGGCATCGCTGCGGTCCACCGCGACCTCACGGCCCGGTTCGGGGACGCCCATGCCGCCGAGCACGCCATGCTCGAGCGGCTCGCCGAGACGCTCTGGGACGCGCAGCGCGCCGGACGCATGCCCGACGAGCAGCGCTACCTCGAGCGGCTGCGCCTGCTGTAGCGGCTCGCGCCGCGCGCCTCGAGCACCCGCCAGAAGGCTGCGAAGCATTCCGCCGGTCGCGTGCGCACAGGTCTTTCCATTCAACCCCAATGCCTGTGGCGACGCTTCTGGGCCGCTCCCTGCCCGTGCGGTCGTGCGCAAGGCCGCACGGGCAGGGGGCCTGTCCATGGCGGCACCCTCCGCCCCGGCTGCCCCTGCGGCTACGCTACTGCTACACTGGGTCCCGGTCGCGCACAGAGGACCGCACATGGGTTTGAGCGGCGCGGAGAGCTCGACCGGAGAGGATTCGCCTGACCGGCTGAGTCTCGATGAGCTCCGGCAGGTGCAGCTCGAGCGGCTGCGCCACAGCATTCGGCATGCCTGCGAGAACGTGCTGCACTACCAGCGGCGCTTCGCCGAACACGGCGTGGGCCCGGAAGATCTGCGCACACTGGAAGATCTGGCGCGCTTCCCGTTCCTGACCAAACAGGACTTCCGTGCCAACTACCCCTTCGGACTGTTCGCCGTGCCGCGCGACCAGATCGTGCGCATCCATACCTCGAGCGGCACCAGCGGCAAACCCACCGTCGTCGGCTACACCGCACAGGACATCGAGATCTGGGCGAGACTGATGGGCCGGTGCATCCGGGCCGCCGGGGCGCGCACCGGGGACATCGTGCACATCGCCTACGACTACGGCCTGTTCACCGGAGGACTCGGCTCGCACGCGGGCGCCGAGCATCTGGGCTGCACCGTGATCCCGGTTTCGAGCGGCCGCAGCGCCTGGCAAATCGAGCTGATGGAGGATTTCCGGCCCGACATCCTCATGGCGACGCCCTCCTACGCCCTCAATCTCGCCGACGCCTTCGAGGCACGCGGGCTCGATCCGCACGAGAGTTCGCTGCGCATCGGCATCTTCGGCGCCGAGCCCTGGAGCGAGGCGACCCGCGCGGCGTTGCAGCTGCGGCTAGGGCTCGAAGCGTTCGATCTGTACGGGCTCGCCGAAGTCATGGGGCCGGGGGTGGCGTGCGAAGTCGCGGGCGGATCGCTCGGATTGACGCTGTGGGAAGATCACGTGTACCCCGAAGTGATCGATCCCAACACCGGGCAGGTGCTGCCGGACGGCGAGCAGGGCGAACTCGTGCTCACCTCGCTCACCAAGGAGGCGCTGCCGGTGATCCGCTACCGCACGCACGATCTGACGCGGCTGCTGCCCCCGCAACACGGTCCGATGCGGCGCATCGATCGGGTGAGCGGCCGCACCGACGACATGCTGGTCATTCACGGGGTCAACGTGTTCCCGTCCCAGATCGATGCGCTGCTCGCGCGCTCGGGCGGCTTCTCGCCGCACTACAAGCTGGAGATCACCCGCCGCGGGCCTCTCGATGACCTCACGGTGCATGCCGAGACGCTCTCGCGCCAGTACCAGAGCGACGCGCAGCTGCGCGCCGCCGCCGAGGACCTGATGCACGAGATCAAGACATTCATCGGCGTCAGCGTCACCGTGGTGGTGCACCGGGCAGGGACCATAGAGCGAGCCCCGGGCAAGTCGACCCGGCTGATCGAGCGGCGAGCCGCGGCGCGCTGAGCGGCCGCGGCTCGCCCGAAACGCCCTCAGCTTTTCTTCGGGAGATATAAATCGGTCAGCGTGCCTTCGAAGGCCTCCGCCGCCGCGCCGACCGTCTCCGAGAGCGTCGGGTGCGGATGGACGGTGAGCCCGACGTCGGCCGCATCGCAGCCCATCTCGATCGCGAGCGCCACCTCGCTGATCAGCTCCCCGGCGTTGGTCCCGACAATGCCGCCGCCGAGCACCCGGCGGGTGTCCGGATCGAACAGCAGCTTGGTGAACCCCTCGTCGCGGCCGATGGACAGCGAACGGCCGCTTGCCGCCCACGGAAACACCGCCTTCTCGATCTTCACGCCGCGGGCCTTGGCATCGAGCTCGGTAATGCCCACCCACGCAATCTCCGGATCGGTGTACGCCACTGATGGGATGACACGTGCATCGAATGCGCTCTTGTGGCCGGCCGCGACTTCGGCCGCGACCTTCGCCTCGTGTGTCGCCTTGTGCGCGAGCATGGGCTGACCGACGATGTCGCCGATTGCGAAGATGTGCGGCACGTTGGTGCGCATCTGCTTGTCGACCGCAATGAAGCCACGGTCCGAGACGTTGACGCCGGCGGCCTGCGCTCCGATGCGCTTACCGTTCGGGGACCGTCCGACGGCCACCAGGACCCGGTCGTAGAGCGACGGCTCGGGGGCCTTGTCGCCCTCGAATGTCACGCGCAGACCCTCTTTGAGCGCCTCGACGCGCGTCACCTTGGTGCCGAGCAGAACCTGCTCGTAGCGGGCGCGGATGCGTTTCTCGAGCGGCCGCACCAGATCCGGATCACAGCCGGGGATCAACTGCGGGGTCAGTTCGACGACGCTCACGCGGGTGCCGAGCGCCTGATACACGCAGGACATCTCCAGGCCGATGATGCCCCCGCCGATCACCAGCATCGGTCCCTGGAAGGGCTCGATCTCGAGCGCGCCGGTGGAATCGATCAGGCGCGGATCGTCGGGCAGCCCCGGCAGCCGCACCGACTCGGACCCGGCTGCGATGATGCATTGCTCGAACCGGATGCGCTCCGTGCCGTGCTCACCGCGCACTTCGATGACATTCGGTCCGAGAAACGTGCCGACGCCCTGCACCACCTCGACCTTGCGCTGCTTGGCGAGCATCGTCAGTCCGCCGGTGAGCTTCTTCACGACGGAGTTCTTCCACTCGCGCAGCTTCGCCCGGTCAATTTTCGGGGCGCCGAACGAAATGCCGTGCGCCGCCATCTCGGCGGTCTCCTCGATCACCTTGGCCGCGTGCAGCAATGCCTTCGACGGAATGCAGCCGACATTCAGGCAGACCCCGCCGAGGGTGTTCCAGCGTTCGACCAGCGTCACCTTCAGCCCCAGGTCCGCCGCGCGGAATGCGGCCGTGTAGCCGCCGGGGCCGGAACCGAGCACGAGCAGTTGCGTCGAGCGGTCGAAGCCGCTCTCGGCCCCTCGCGCACCCGATGCGGAACTCGTCGGCGCAGCGCCCGCGGGTGCGGGTGCGGGTGCGGGTGTCGGTGCGGGCGCGGGCGCGGGCGCAGCCGCAGCGGGCGCGCTCGGCGCCGGAGCAGCCGCCTGCAGACGCAGGATCGGCGTGCCCTTGGAGACCTTGTCGCCGGCTTTGACCAGCACTTCGCCGATCACGCCGGCAGCCGTCGACGGCACGTCCATCGAGGCCTTGTCCGTCTCGAGCGTCAACAGCGGTGTGTCGACCTCGATGCGTTCACCGGCCTTGACCAGCACCTCGACGACGGACACCTCGTTGAAGTTACCGAGGTCCGGAACCGTCAATTCCACCGAGCTCACGGCACGGCCTCGATCAGTGCACGCGGGTTGGCCAGTGTCTCGGCCAGGAAGGTCGTGAAGCGCGCCGCGGCCGCCCCATCAATGACTCGGTGATCGTATGACAGCGACAGCGGCAGCATCAGACGCGGCACGAACTGCCCGTCGCGGTACACGGGCTTATGGGCCGAACGCGACACGCCGAGGATGGCGACCTCGGGGGCGTTGATGATCGGGGTGAAGGCGGTGCCGCCGATGCCCCCGAGACTCGAAATCGTGAAACAGCCGCCCTGCATCTGCTGCGCCGAGAGCTTGCCGGCGCGTGCCGCCGCGGAGAGCTCCCCGAGCTGCCGCGCCACCTCGTAGATGTCCTTGTGGTCCGCCCCGTGCAGCACCGGCACCATCAGGCCGTTCGGTGTATCAGCCGCAAAGCCGATGTTCACGTACTTCTTCAGCACCAGGTTCGCCCCGGACGCATCCAAAGACGCGTTGAACGTCGGGAATGCCTGCAGCGCCTTGACGCAAGCGCGCACGATGAACGCGAGCGGCGTGAGTTTGATGCCCTGCTCCGCCGCGCCGTCCTTGAGCGTCGTACGCAGCGCCTCGAGTTCGGTGATGTCCGCTTCGTCGAACTGGGTCACGTGCGGCACGTTGACCCAGCTGGCATGCAGCCGCGGCCCGGAGATGCGCTGGATGCGCGAGAGCGGCTGGGTTTCGACCGGACCGAAGGCTGCGAAATCCACCGCCGGCACGGCCGGCAATGCGCCTCCACCGCCTGTGCCTGCGCCCGAGCCCGTCAATGCGCCTTTGACGAACGCTTTGACGTCTTCGTGGGTGATGCGTCCCTTGAGGCCGCTCCCCTTGACGCGTGTCAGATCGACGCCGAGCTCACGTGCGAACTTGCGGACGCTCGGGCCCGCGTACGCGCGCGAGAAACCCGGCTCGTTGATGGGGGGCAGACCTGCGGGTCCGCCGGGCGCGGCGGCCGGCGCAGGCGCAGGCGCAGGCGCAGGTGCGGGTGCGGGTGCGGGTGCGGCTGCAGGGGCCGGCGCAGGTGCGGGTGCAGGCGCGGCAACAGGAGCCGGGGCCGGA
>JAKADE010000247.1 GCA_021820785.1 Pseudomonadota bacterium | reverse complement strand
GGTATGAAGCGCCGGTTGTCCATCTCGACGTACTCGCGGTCCTGCAGCGTCGAGATGATGGTCGCGTAGGTCGAGGGGCGGCCGATGCCGTGCTCCTCGAGCGCTTTGACGAGCGAGGCCTCGCTGTAGCGCGGCGGCGGCTCGGTGAAGTGCTGCGCCGCGGTGAGTGCGACCAGATCGACGCGATCCCCTTCGTTCAGCGGCGGCAGTGCGTGGTCCTCGTCGTCGCTCTTGGTGTCGTCGGTGCCTTCCTGGTAAACCGAGATGTAGCCGGGTTTGACCAGCGTCGAGCCGGTGGCGCGCAGTACGTGGCGCTCAGGTCCGTCGGGGCCGGCCAACATGTCGGCGGCGACCGTGTCGAACACCGCCACGGCCATCTGCGAGGCAACGGCACGTTTCCAGATGAGCGCGTACAAGCGGTACAGGTCGTTGTCGATCTTGCCCTCGACCTCTGCCGGCGTGATGGCCGCTGACGTCGGGCGGATGGCCTCGTGCGCCTCCTGCGCGTTCTTCGACTTGGTCTTGAATACGCGCGGCTCCTCGGCCACTTCGTCCTGCCCGTACAGCCGCGCCGCCACGGCGCGGATCTCCTGCACGGCCTCCTGGGCGAGCGACACCGAGTCGGTACGCATGTAGGTGATCAGACCGACGTTGCCCTCGCCGAGATCGACGCCTTCGTAGAGCTGCTGCGCCAGGCGCATGGTGCGCCGGGCGTTGTAGCCGAGCTTGCGGGCCGCTTCCTGCTGCAGCGTCGAGGTGGTGAATGGGGGGGCCGGGCTGCGCCGTCGCTGCTTGCGCTCGACGGCGAGCACCTCGAGGTGCCCCGGGGTCTCGAACTGCCCCGCCGCGCCGCGCGCGCCACTCGCTTGCTGCAGCGTGCGCTCCACTTCGCGCGCCGCCGTCTCGTCCGTGAACGAGAACTGCTCGACCTTGCGGCCACGGTACTCCAGCAACTTCAGCGGGAACGGCGCATGTGCGCCGCGGCTCGAGCCCTGGCCATCGAGCGTCCAGTACTCGCGGGCGACGAATGCTTCGATCTCCGCCTCGCGCTCGCAGATCATGCGCAGCGCCGGGCTTTGCACCCGTCCGGCCGAGAGGCCGCGGCGGACTTTCTTCCACAGCAGTGGGGAGAGGTTGAAGCCGACGAGGTAATCGAGCGCGCGGCGCGCCTGCTGCGCATTGACCAGGTCGAGCGACAGGTCGCGCGGCCGTTCCACCGCCTCGCGGATCGCGTTGCGCGTGATTTCGTAGAACACCACGCGGTGGACCGTCTTGCCGTCGAGCTCGCCGCGGGCCGCGAGGATCTCCTTCAGGTGCCAGGCGATCGCCTCGCCCTCGCGGTCCGGGTCGGTCGCGAGGTACAGCGCCTTGGACTTCTTCAGTCCGCGGGCAATGCTCTCGACGTGCCGTTCATTCTTCTCGAGTACCTGGTAGCGCATCGCATAGCCGTGCTCGGGGTCGACCGCGCCTTCCTTCGGCACCAGATCGCGCACGTGACCGTAGGAGGCGAGGACCTCGAAGTCCTTGCCCAGGTATTTCTTGATCGTCTTCGCCTTGGCCGGCGACTCGACGACAACCAGATTGTCTGCCATGTCTTTACCGTGTCCGTTTCAGTGCCGCACGATCCTGCGCTCGCTCGCCATCAGCGCCTCGAAGCGCGCAAACGCGGCGTCTTCGGCGGGCTGCACGGACAGCGCCAGCAGGACCACCCACCGCAGCTGCTCGAGCGTCGGTTCGGCCACATCGAGCGCCAGCGTGCGCTCGATGACCAGTTCACGCTGTTCGGGCGTGAGCACCCCATCGCGGTCGAGCCGGGTGAGAAATTCCCGGCACTCGTCCGAGAGCCGCCCCAGTTCGCCCTCGGCGAAGATCCGCACGGCCCGCCGCACGGGCGGAACTTCGGCCGCTGCCGCCTGCTGCGACCCGGCCGCCAGCACCGCGAGCCACTCCATCGCATGCGCCACCTCCCCGACCGTGAAGCCCTTGCGCGCGAGCGCCGAGAGGATCTGCCGGCGCGCCGGAACCTCCGCCGGGTCCGCCAACAGGTAATGGTCGTAAACGTAGATCAGAACGTCGAGAACGCAGCCGGTTGTCATTGATCAAGCAGCAGTCAGTGCGAAACGATTCGGCCACAACGCGGCCGCCGAAGTGCGGCGCGAGGCGCCCCCGCAGCGCCTGGAGCAGCCCCTGCCGGGCCGATCGGTGCGCCGGAACCGCCCGAGCCGGCCGCGAAGGAATCGGAGGTCGCCGGCTCAAGGGCGAGCGCATCTAACAGCATTTCATATTCCTTGTCCAATGCACGGCCCGGCCGATTTTGCATAACCCGCTGATTTTCATGGCTGATTTTCGGCTGCGGCCGGATTAGGCCCGGCGCGCAGCCGCGCCTGCGGCGCGGCCCGGGCACGCGGCCGGGTGCCGGACGGTCCTTCCGCCCGCACGGTGCGACGGTTTGCTACTGTGTGCGCGCATGAAATACCGGCACGCCCACCACGCGGGTAATTTCGCGGACGTGCACAAGCACGTGACGCTCCTGGCACTGCTCGCGGCTCTGGCGCGCAAGGACAAAGGCTTCCTGTATTTCGAGACCCACGCCGGCCGCGGCGTCTACGACCTCGCCGAATCGGCGAGCGAAGCCGCCGGAGGCATCGAGCGGCTGCAAACCGCGCCGTGCGCGGCGCCGGAGCTGCGGGTCTACCTCGAGCGCGTGGCGGCACTGCGCCGGGCGCGGGGCACCGCCCGGCTCTACCCCGGCTCGCCCTGGCTGGCGGTGAGCGCGTTGCGTCCGCAGGACCAGGCGGTATTCGTCGAATTCCTGCCCGAGGAGGCCCGGGCCCTGCGCCGTGCGCTCGATGTCGAGACCGGGGGCGCGCGACTGCGCATCGAGACCGGCGAGGGCTTTGCGCACTGGCAGGCCGCGCTGCCGCCGCCGCAGCGGCGTGCGCTGACGCTGATCGACCCGCCCTACGAGGACTCGCGCGGGGACTTCGATCGGGTGCGCACCGAACTCGCCGCGGCGCTGCGGCGCTTTCCGACCGGCGTCATCGCGGTCTGGTATCCGGTGAAGGAGGCGCGCGACACGCAACGCTGGCACGAGGCGATCGCGCGCGAGCTCGACCGCCCGATGCTGGCGGCCGAGCTGCGGCTGTTTCCCTGCGACTCCCGCGTCGCGCTGAACGGCTCCGGGATGCTGATCGTCAATCCGCCTTACCAACTCGACGTCCGCATGGACGAGTGGCTCGCCGAGCTGCATCGGCATCTGCAGGCGGCTCCGGGTGCTGCCGGCTCGGTGCGCTGGCTGACGCGGCCGGCAGCGTGACAGGGTCGCGGCGCGGGGGCAGAATCGGCGTCATGGAAGGGAGTGTGGATCAGTACGCCGTGGTGGGCCACCCGGTCGCCCATAGCCTCTCGCCCTTCATTCATTCGTTGTTCGCGCGCCAGACCGGCCAGTCGCTCAGCTACCGGCTGATGGACGTGCCGCCGGAGCGCTTCACCGAGCAGGTCTGCGAGTTCTTCGCCACCGGCGGGCGCGGCCTGAACGTGACGCTGCCGCACAAGACGCGCGCGCTCACGATCGCGCGAGAACTGACCGAGCGCGCGCGGCTCGCCGGAGCCGTCAACACGCTGGCGGCGCGCCGCGACGGCTCGCTGCTCGGGGACAATACCGACGGCGCCGGCCTGGTGCAGGACCTGACGGTCAACCTCGGCGTGCCGGTCCGGGACCGCAGCATCCTGCTGATCGGCGCCGGCGGCGCGGCGCGCGGGGTGGTTGCACCGCTGCTCGCGCTCGGGCCGCAGCGGATCGTGATCAGCAATCGGACGGCCGAGCGCGCTACGGCCCTCGCGGTCGTGTTCGCCGGTCTCGGTGCAGTCGAAGGCTGCGGATTCGGCGAGCTCGGGGCGCAGCCCTTCGACCTCATCGTCAACGCCACCTCGGCGAGCCTTACCGGCGAGTTGCCCGGGGTGCCGGCCGAAGTCTTCGGGCCGCAGACCTTCTGTTACGACATGGCCTACGGCCGAGCCGATACGCCCTTCGTGCGCTGGGCGCGTGAGCTGGGGTGTCGGGAGGCGGTTCCCGGTTGGGGCATGCTGGTCGAGCAGGCGGCGGAGTCGTTCCGGCTCTGGCGCGGCGTCCGACCGCTCACCGCGCCGGTGCTGGCAGCGCTCACGGGCCGCCCGCCCGCCGGCGGGTGAACCCGCTCAGGGGTTGTGCACGACGTCCCCGACCGTGATGGCGTTCGATGCGGCCACCACGAGCGCGAAGGACAGCCGCCGATACGTCTTGAATACCAGCAGCGTGCCGGCCCGGTAATCCGGCAGCTTGACCCGCGGCGCGAACACGCGTCCGGAGGAACCCAGGGAGTGGAAGAGCCAACTGAACGTACCGTGCGTATCGTGCACTACCGAGCCGTGGTGATCGACCGCGAGCACGTCTCCGGGCACCAGTCCGGCGCGGCTGCCCCGGTCGAGTGCAACGATGTCGTACTGTCCGGCCAGATCGGCGCCACCGGTGCCGCCGACGACCCAGATGATCTTGCCGTGTACCGGGCCCGCCGGGGCCCGCGGCTCGATCCGCAGTGGCGCCGAGGTGTCCGAAGCGATCAGCCGGTCGCCTGCGAACGTCTCGCGGGCCGAATCGGTGAGCACCGCCGTGGCCGGGTGCCCGGCGGCGGTGATCACGGCCGTCGCGGTGTAGGTGCCGAGGTAGCCGTAGACGTGCCCGAAGCCGAAATCACCGGGCTCACGCAGCTTGCGGCCCACGTGGATGATGCTGTAGCGGGCGTGCGGATGACGGCCCAGGCTGCTGACGTAGGCGACCGAGCCGTTGCCGGCGATCTGCTGCTGGCCGCGGAAGGCGATCACGTGCGGTGCGCGGTCGATCTGGCTGGCGCTGAGCACGACCGGCCGGGCGAGGAATGCGGCGATCGCCGAGTACGGGATGGTCGGGATGGCCGCCGAGATCGGCGTGCTGCGCAGGTGCGGCCGGAGCTTCACGGTCGGCTCACCCGCCGCGCCGCCACGCAACGGGCTGGCGTGCAGCAGGCGGATCGACGGCCGGCCGTTCGCGCCGTAGCTCAGCGCCAGCACGTCGCCCGGGTAGATCAGGTGCGGGTTGTGGATCTGGGGGTTGAGGTACCAGACCTCCGGCCAGTCCCACGGATTGCGCAGAAACCTCGAGGCGACGCCCCAGAGCGTATCGCCGCGC
>JAKADE010000246.1 GCA_021820785.1 Pseudomonadota bacterium | reverse complement strand
TTGCGCCCTGTGTTTTGGTCCATCATGAAACTGTAACTTTTCAAACTCGGACCTCTATCCTAATACAATTCCCGATCGTTCACGCAGGCGCCACTCCAGACTGCAATCGTCGGCGCGCCCCCGTTCAAGCCAGCGGCGACTCGATCGCTGTACGCAAACTTCGAGGCGTAGACCACAGGTTTCAGTCAACGCGGACTGTCATACGATACTGACGAACTCATTGCGAGCCGCGGTGCGTCATCGTGACACACTCCTCATTAGCCGCTTCGGAGCCCATTCCCGACATTGACGCAGGATTTTGCGCGGGTGCACTCACGGTCGCTCTCCGGCCCCTGTGATCCGGCGAAGGACGCGGTCGATGTCCAGTGATGAGGCCGGACCGCGCCTCTCGTTTGACAGACCTGGGCCAGGTACGTCAGTGTCCGTCAGAGATTGGCGGGCGAGGAGCCGTTGGCTTGCGTCTGGTCCTCCTCGCCACTGAGCACATGTGTTCATCGCTCTGCGATCGAGTGCGTCGCCGCGATGACCACCGGCCGTGGGCCGGAATGGGGACCGCAGTCGAACGTTTCCGGGACTCGCGCGGTGAAATCTCGCGGGTGCAGTAATTTCGAGGAGTAATATCATGTCCGCCACCGGTATCGTCCAGCACCCCATCCATCTTGGCCACGGAGGCACCGCGGTCGTAGAACCTGCCTTCACGGGCACCATTGACTGGTACCAGCACTACACGGAACGTCACGCGTCCGATGGCACTGAGGGTCGACTGGTCAGCATGTTCACATTCACCACGTCATGGGATACGTGGGAGATGCACCCTCACGGCAGCGAGATCGTACTGTGCACACTCGGCATGCTCATCCTGCATCAGGAGACCGCCGACGGTGAGCGCCGCACGATCAGCCTGAGTCCTGGTGAGTACGCGATCAATGAACCCGGCACCTGGCATACCGCCGATGTCCCGTCTTGCGCGACCGCCGTCTTCATCACGGCCGGATGGGGCACCGAACACAGACCACGTTCTGGCTCTGGTTAGGCGTGGCGAGGAGACAGACAGCGCCGAAGCCACGGCTCGTGCCACACGCATAGCAGCCAGAATCCGCTGGACCTGGGACCGAGATTCCAGGCACTGAATCCGCTTCCCGACTCGTAAGGATTGGCCGGGAGCTCAATGGGCCTTATCGGCCGGAAGATGACGGTCCGCTCACGAAGGGATCGCATCACGGTCTCGCAGGGCAAGGCGTGGATCAATAGGCAATACAGCGAGGTGACTGCTTTTGCAGCTGCGACACCTTCAGTGCAAGTACCTCGAATTAGCGAATGGGTTCTGAGTCCGTCGGAAGCGGCTGAAGGCGTCCCAGACCCGCTAACGCCGGGTTCCTACACCATTGCCTTGCGAGTAGTCGTTCATCGGCATCAGTGACCTGTCTCGCCACACTCTCATGACAATGCACCCGACCCCGCAATCATCCTGAATCTAGACCTAACGGTCGGAATGACCATGTATCGTCGCATGCTCCCCCGGGGATCCAAGGAGGTTGGTTTCGAGTCCTCGGTCAGGCGGGATCACCGCTTGATGTTGGCAGTGAGAGTCCCAGCATCTCGGTACGCGACTCGCTATTGCTCAATGTCATCACGTGCCGGGCCGCGGGAATTGAGCGGCGAGAAAGTGATCCCATAGATGGTCGGAAATAACGGCGTGCTGCGCCATCAACAGATGCGCCGACGCGGTCACCGCATAACGGGTTTTGGGGTTATTGTCCGTAACGGCACGCTCGATCACTTTAGCCACGTCGTCAGGCCCACCGCCCAATTCGGCGAGCACACCCTTCTCATAGACCTCCCTCAGCGCGCCGGGGATCGTCGCGTCGAACGCCGCGTATGGCTCTTGGGTTTGAGGATTGGGCAATTTCGAAATTGCGGCATCGACGAATCCTGAGCGGATGATGCCGGGCTCGATGATGATCACATCGATTCCAAAGCCCTTGACTTCGAAGCGCAGCACGTCGGAGAGGGCCTCCACGGCATATTTACTCGCGTGGTATGCCCCGAGACCCGGAAACACGAGCTTCCCGCCCATGGATGAGAGATTTACGATGCGTCCGTTTCCGGCACGTCGCATGCCGGGCAGGACCAGTTGCGCCATTCTGAGCAAGCCGAACACATTGGTGTCGAATTGTTCCCGAACCGCCTGGATCGGCAGCGTCTCCAGTGCGCCCGGCTGACAATAACCTGCATTGTTGATCAGTGCACCGACCGCACCTTCGGCCTGCTCAATGGCCTGCACTGCCTGGCGCATGGACGTCTCATCCGTCACGTCTACACGTAGCGTCGTGCAGCCCAGGTCACGCAGGTCGCGCAACGCTTCAGGATTGCGGGCGGTCGCGTAGACTTTGAATCCGGCCGTCACCAATCGACGGGCGGTGGCTGCCCCAATGCCGGAGGAAGCTCCGGTCACCAAGGCGATTTTGCGCGCGAGCACGCCCATGGCTGGGCTCCGCAAGTCATTTCAGCTGAAGATATTTGAGTCGCAAACGGATGCCGGCCGCATCCGGGCGAGTACCTAAGGGTTCTCCAAAGCGGCTCGGGCGCGTCGTGCAGGAGATCCGGCTCGTGCGCTTCGGCGCTGCTTCATTTGCGGGGCCTACTCCTTGCCCCGGGGCACCGCCGGAGCTTGCCATGTGAGCCATCCCCGAAGACACTCGACCCTCGGGGAGTCACACGAGCTGCAGCGTGATGGCCTTCAGGACAGCCCTCGTGCGATCGCGCGTCCCGAGCTTGCCGAGAATGTCCGAGACGTAGTTTTTGACGGTCCCTTCGGCCAGGTGAAGCGAACGCGCAATCTCTTTGTTCGAGTAACCGCCGGCGAGAAGCTTCAGGATTTCGAGCTCGCGTCCCCCGAGATCGATTCCGCCGGCCTTCCCCGAATTGGCCGCCCCCAGACGCGGGTGAATCGGCTGGGTTGCAACGGGCGACAGCCATCGTTCCCCCCGCCGGGCGCGCTCGAGCGCAACGACGAGCTCTTCGGAGGTTGCGCCCTTGAGCATGAATCCCTGTGCTCCCGCGTCGACGGCGGCCAGAAGCAGGTCGCTCTCGTCGAATGTCGTCAGCATCACGACTGGAGTCGGGTTGTCTCGGTCACGAAGTTCGCGCACCATCGAGATCCCATCGAGTGCCGGCATCTGAATATCGGCGAGAATGACGTCCGGCGAGGCGACGTCGATGCGCGCAAGGAGTTCGGCACCGCTGCGCGTCGACAGCACCACTTCGAAGCCGAGCCTTTCAAGCAATGCCTCAAGACCGTCGCGTACGAGATCGTGATCGTCCACGAGCGCGACTCGCACGTTCATGATCGTGGCGCTGCCGGCACCATGACGTGCAATCTGTACCCTCCCTCGGGCGAAGCGTCAGCTTCCACACGGCCTCCCAGTGATTTGACACGCTCCTGCATTCCGCGAAGGCCGTTTCCAATTCGGCGTGGGTCTTTGCACGCACCGTCATCACGGACCTCGAGGTGGACCGCTTCGTTGTTCTGTGTCAGCGACACCCAGATGTTGCTAGCACGAGCATGGCGTACCGCATTGGTGATCCCCTCCTGTCCTGCGCGCACGATCGCGTCTGCGCGCTCCGCCGTATCGATGCGGACGCGTTCGGTGAGATTCAGGTGAATGTGCGGCGATGGAAATGCATCCGCAATGCGTCGCAGGGCCTCACGGACATCGATGCCGTCATTGCGGCGAAGGCTCGCGACGACGCTGCGCAGGTCCGTGAGCAGCTCCGTAACCAGTCCACGCGAGATCTGCCACTCGCGTCGCTCTGACACCTCGTCGGCGTACCCCAGAACCTCCAAGTTTAATGCGAGCGCGGTAAGGCGATGCCCCGCTACGTCGTGCAATTCCCGCGAGACCCTCAACCGCTCTCCGTCGCGCGCCGTCTCCGCAAGCAGTTCGCGGGTCGCCAGGAGTTGCGCGTTCACGTCGCGCAATTCGGCTGAGATGCGTTCCGCCCGGATGCGCGCCGAGGTCGTCAGGAGCGCAAAGGCTTGGAACGTCCCGTAAACCAGGAAGGTGAAACTCGGCCCATTGAGGTGCCAGCGAGTGATGAGCTCGGCCAGAAATGCGATATTCAGCGCGCCGAGAATTGCGACGGCCACGGCGGGGCGATACATGGCGCCGATCATGGCGGCAATGACGACGAGCAACGCCGGTGTTGCGCTCGAAGGCCCGAGCGACAGCAGGACAAGCGCGGACGCCGTCGTCACTGCCAGGGACGAGAGGTTGAGTGCGGAGGTGGCGCTTTGTCGGAACGCCTTGGCACGCGCCCCGAACGCGAATAGAAACGAGATCATGCACAGCGTCGCAACCCATCGGAGCTGCGGCGTGCGCAGAAGCGCCGAGACGTGTCGAGAATGCCACAGCTCGAGAGCCACCAGGGCCCAAATCAGGTAACCGGCCACCGACAGGGGCGTCGGCACGAGACCCGAAGCGAGGCGGGCGGAGCGCATGTGCGACGATAGCCGCACTGTGGCAGGTGATTCAAGGCGGGGACGCGCGGTGACATTCATGATGCTCGGCGCGTGACTTCTGGCACTGGCGTCGAGAGGGCGGCCGCGCACAACATTGGGTTACGGTCGTCGGGAGAATGCAAGCATGCACCTCGGAACGTTCTATCAATACTATTTCTATGCCATATGGCTTCTCGTGGTCGCCTTCTGGGTGGCTCGTGCCCGAGACGTGAAGGTCACGGCGCGGCGCCAGGCGAGGCTGCCGCGGGTCGTGAATCTGACGCTCATTTGCGGTGCAGCCGCGTTATTGGCCGGCCCGTTCGTTTCAGTCGCCTGGCTGACGGACCGCGTCATTCCCGTCACGCTGTGGAAGGAGTACTGTGCCGCCGGCGCCGGCCTGACAACTCTCGGTGCGCTGCTCATGATCTGGGCGCGCATTCATCTCGGTCGCAACTGGAGTTCCGTCGCCGCCGTCAAGGTTGACCACGAACTGGTCACCGACGGCCCCTACCGATGGATGCGCCACCCGATTTATTCAGGGTTGCTCCTGGCCTTCATCGGAACGGCTCTCGCCATCGGACAATGGCGGGGCGTTCTGGCCGTCGCACTGGTACTCGTCGCGTTCCTGCAGCGGATCGTCATCGAGGATAAGTTCATGCGGGAAGAGTTCGGGGCGGTGTACGAGTCCTATGCCCAGCACGTA
>JAKADE010000245.1 GCA_021820785.1 Pseudomonadota bacterium | reverse complement strand
CGCCCTGCGCCTGTGCCGTGTAATCGACGAGCAGCCGGTGGCGCAGCGCGTCCGGGGCGATCGCCTGTACGTCCTCGGGACTGACGAAATCCCGGCCCTCGAGCCAGGCGAGCGCGCGCGCGCCGCGTTCGATGGCGATCGCCGCGCGCGGACTTGCGCCCCAGCGCAGCCACTGGCGCAACTGGACGCTGTACGGTTCTGGGCGGCGGGTGGCATCGACCAATGCCGCGATGTACTCGGCCACCGGATCGGAGAGCGTCAGGCCGAGAATCTCCCGCCGCGCGGCGAACACCATCGCCTGGCTCATCCGCTGCGCCGGCGGGGCGATCTCGCGCTGGCTGATCGCCTCGCTGCGCGCCAGCGCCATGACCTTCAGCGTCGTGGCGCGGTCGGGATAATCGACGCGGGTGTGCAGCATGAAGCGATCGAGCTGCGCCTCCGGCAGCGGGTAGGTGCCTTCCTGTTCGATCGGGTTCTGCGTCGCCATGACCAGGAACAGCGGCGGCAGCGGATAGCTCGCCGCGCCGACGCTGATCTGTCGCTCGGCCATCGCCTCGAGCAGCGCCGCCTGCACCTTCGCCGGCGCCCGGTTGATTTCATCGGCGAGGATGAGGTTGTGAAACAGCGGTCCGCGCTGAAAGCGGAACGTGCCTTCCTCCGGCCGGTAGATGTCCGAGCCGGTCAAGTCCGCCGGCAGCAGGTCCGGCGTGAACTGGACACGCTGGAAGTCCGCCTCCACCGCGTGGGCCAATGCCTTGATGGCGCGGGTCTTGGCGAGTCCGGGCGGGCCTTCCACCAGCAGATGGCCGTCCGAGAGCAACGCGACCAGCAGCCGCTCGACCAGCGCCTCCTGCCCGAGGATCTGGCTGCGCAGGTAGGTGCGCAGCCGAGCGAACGCGGCCTGCGCGGCGCCGTCGGTGGGGCGCGCGGCAGGGGCGGATGGGGCGAGCGGGCCGGTGCCGGTCATTGTGGAGTGCCTCCTGAGTATTCCCGAGAGCCGGATTGACCCTGCAGCGACGCCGGGGTTCCCGAGCGGCGCGCCGATGCGGGGATGAGGATCCCGGCTCGAAACATAGCAGACGACATATTACCGGGCAGCTCACGGCTCCGCTCAGGCGCGCACCCCGCGCGGCACGACACATGACCCGTACCGGCGTACCGTGGTACCATGTTCGCATGAAGACCATCACCCGCGTGCAGACCGGCGTGCGGCTGGAGCGCCGGCTCCTCAAAGTGCTCAAGGCGCTGGCGGCAGATCTCGAGATGTCCCTCGGGGACCTGCTCGAGGGCATCGTGCTGCATGCGTTCGAAGGCAAGGTGCCGTTTTCAGTCGCGACGCTGCGCAAGATCCGGGCGCTGAAAGCGGTCTACGGTCTCGATCTGACCGCCGAAGACTCGCACCGCATGCGCGAGGCCGAAGCGCATGACTGAGCTACCGGCGGACCTCGCCCGGTTTGTCCGCGGCGAGACCGATCCGGCGACGTTCACGCACCGCGAGCACGTGCGCATGGCCTTCGAGCTGCTGCGTCGCTACGATTTTCCCGAGACCGTGCTGCATTACTCGCGCGCGCTGCAGGCCCTGACCGAGCGGGCCGGGGTGCCTGGGAAATTCCACCAGACGATGACCGTGGCCTTTCTCTCGCTCATCGCCGAGCGCCTGTTCGAGCGCGGTACGGAGACGTTCGAGACGTTTGCCCGGGATCATCCGGACCTTCTGGACCGCGCGGTGCTCGAGCACCGCTACGACCCCGAGCGGCTCGCGAGCGCAGCGGCGCGCTCGACATTCCTGCTACCGACGATGCCTGCCCGTTAGGGTGGTGCGCGGTGTTAAGCTTTTCCCCGGCGCGGCTGCGCTGCAGCGCCGGCACACGAACAAAAAATCACGGGGACGTCGATGCGCCGCATCCTTGTATGTCTTGCCGCGTTGCTCTGGTCCGCGGCCGTCTGTGCCGCCAACGCGCTGCAGTTCGGTCCGCCGCCCGCATGGGTGAAGCCCGTTGCGGTGCCACCGCCGGGCCGCACGACCCAGGCGGCACTGAAAATCCTGCTCGTCGACCGGCAGGTCGAACTGACGCCCGACACTGTGAGTTATTACATCGAGACCGTCTCGCGGATCCAGACGCCGCAGGGCCTCAATGCGCTCGGCACGCTCACGTTGCAGTGGGATCCGGATACCGACGTGCTGATCGTGCACAAGGTCGACATCATCCGTGGCGGGAAGGTGATCAACGTGCTCGCCTCGGGTCAGCAGTTCACCATCGCGAAGCGGGAAACGAACCTCGCCTATGCCACGCTCGATGACACGTTGAGCGCCATTTTGCAGCCGGCAGGCCTGCGGGTCGGCGACACGCTCGAGATCGCCTACACCCTGGAGCGCACCGACCCGGTCATGGCCGGCCATCCGTTCGTATCGCTCGAACAGCCGCCCAACATGCCGGTCTCGCGCTTGCATCTGCGCCTCGTGTGGCCAGCCTCCGAGCCGATCCGGTGGCATGCCTCACGGGGATTGACCGGCGTGCGGCAGTTCAGACACGGCGATACTGCGGGCCTCAGCGTGACGCTGCGCCACGTACGGCCGATCCTGCAGCCGGCGGGTGCGCCGCTCAGCGCTCTGGTCGACCGGCGGATCGACGTGAGCAGCTTCGGCTCGTGGGGTGCGCTCGCGCGGTTGTTTGCGCCTCTGTATCGCAAGGCCGCGCAACTGCCGCCCGATTCGCCCCTGCGCGCGCAAATCGCGCGCATCCGCGCCGCGACGTCCGATCCGAAGCGCCAGGCGGCGCTCGCGCTGCGCCTGGTGCAAAACAAAGTGCGCTACGTGTTTCTCGATCTGAACCAGGGCGGTTTGGTGCCCGCGCCGGCCGATCTCACCTGGGCGCGCCGCTTCGGGGACTGCAAGGCGAAAACGGTTCTGCTGCTCGCGCTGCTGCACGGGCTGAACATCGAAGCCGAGCCAGTCCTGGTCAACACACTCGCCGGCGACGGCCTGGAGCGCCGTCTGCCGATGATGCTGTTCAATCACGTGCTGGTGCGAGCACGCATCGGCGGGAAGACCTACTGGCTCGACGGCACGCGGGTCGGCGACCGCACCCTCGATCATTTGCATACGCCGTACGATCACTGGGGGCTGCCGCTCACGACCCACGGCGCGCGGCTCGTTGCCATGGTGCCGCGTCCCCTGACGCACCCGCTGGTGCGCACGACGGTGCGCATCGATGCCTCCGGCGGCATCAGCGAGCCTGCGCCATTTCACGTCGAGACCACGCTCGGCGGCGATGCCGCTCTGCTGATGAAGCTGCGCCTGGCGAACATGACTTCCGGGCAGATCGATGCCGGCCTGCGTCAGTTCTGGGCCGCACAATACGACTTCGTGCACATCCAGTCGGTATCGGCGGCGTACGACGAGCAGACGCGTCAGGAGCACCTGCAGATGACCGGGACGGCGAGGATGGACTGGCGGGCGGGGCGTTACCAGGCGGATGTGCTCGCTATGGGCTATCACGCGAATTTCGAGCGGCAGCCCGGTCCGCGCCGCAATGCGCCCTACGCGGTGTTCTATCCCACCTACAAACAGACGACCGAGACGATCGTTCTGCCCGGCGGCGGCCTGGGGTTCACGCTCGCAGGTGCCGACGTTCAACGCACGGTCGCCGGCACCGAGTTCCGGCGCCGCGCGCAGCTGCGCGGAAACGTGTTCAGCGCGAGCACCAGCTGGCGCAGCGTGGCACCGGAATTTCCGGCCCGCCATGCCGTGCAGGATCAGAAGATTCTGCGCACGCTCGATCGCTCCACGCTCTATCTGCTGGCCCCGCGTGGCTACGAGCCGAGCGCGGCCCAGAGCGCCTGGGGCCTGCCGAAGCGCAACAGTTCTGCACAGAGCTTCGCCCGCAGCGCCATGATCCTTCTGGATCACGGTGCACTGTCAGCTGCAATGACGGACATCCGCGCCGCCCTGCAGTTCGACGCGGACAATGCCGATGCGCTCGCCACCCGCGGGCTGCTGTATACACATGAGGGACACCCGAAGCGCGCGGCAGCCGATTTCGACGCCGTGCTCGCCCGCCATCCGCACAGCTGGCGTGCCGAAGACGGACGCGGTGTGTTGGCATACAACACGGGCAATTACCACGGCGCCATCGAGGCGTTCACGGCCGCGCTGCGGCTGCACCGACAGGACACCTTTGCGCTGAGTTACCGCGCAACCTCGTACGCACGCATCGGCAGGATGCAGCGGGCACTGGCGGATCTGGCGTCCGCGAGTCTGAAGATGCCGAAGAATGTGTCGCTGGCGCTGAATCTGTACTGGATGCGGGCATTCGTCCTGCAGCGCCAGGGCAGAACCGCGGCCGCCGCCGGTGAGGCGAAGGCGCTCGAGCACGCCTATCCGAAAAGTCCGGTCGCCTACTACCTGGCCGCGGCGATTTATCGTGCGCTGCACGAGCCGGCCAAGGCCCATGATGCGCTGCGCCGCGGATTCGCTCTGAACCCCTCACCGTCGATGCGCCTGACCCGCGTCGCGTACCGGCCCTGGGCGGATCTCGGCGGACGCCGGCGCGACATCGAAGCGGCACTGAAAGCCGAGCCCGCCTCGCCCACGACGCTGATGATGTTGGCGCAGGTACAGGAGGCCGCTGGTGAGAATGCGGCGGCAATCGCCTCGCTCAGCCGGGCGCTGCACAACATCCGCACGACCGAAGCGATCGTGGCGGTGCCGCCGCAGCTGAAATTGCTGGTGCCGAATCTGCTTGCGCTGCGTGCCGTTGCGTACGCAAAGAGCGGCCGAGCGGCGCTCGCGCGCCAGGATCTTGCTGCCGCACACGCCAAGGCCACTAATGCGGTGGCCCTGAACAATCTCTGCTGGCGCCTCGGCACCGCCGGGGTGTCGTTGCACGGCGCGCTGTCGGACTGCAATGCCGCACTCGCACGCCACCCGTACGTTCCGGCGTTTCTCGACAGCCGCGCCATGGCGTTGCTGCGGCTGGGCCGCTATCACCAGGCGATCGCGTCCTACGATGCGGCGCTGCGACTCGCTCCGCAGCTGACCAGTTCGCTGTTCGGACGGGGCATCTGCGAACTGCGCACCGGCCATCCGCGCCGCGGCCGCGCAGATCTCAGGCTCGCGGAGTTCTTCTCGTTCGCGGTCGCCGATCAGTTCGCGCACTACGGGATACGGCCCTGAGGCCCGCAGTGCGATGCGGCGCTCAGCTGTTCGGCTCA
>JAKADE010000244.1 GCA_021820785.1 Pseudomonadota bacterium | reverse complement strand
GCCGGCCATCATGGCGCTGACCGGCGTGCTGCAGTACAAGCTCAATCCGGCGCCGCCCGATCCGGTGCAGGCCAAGATGTTCATGTTCATGCCGCTGGTCATGGCGGGCCTGTTCGCGTTCTTCCCCTCGGGGCTGGTGCTGTACTACGTGGTGAACAGCCTGCTGTCGATTCTGCAGCAGTGGAACATCAACCGTCGCATCGCCGCCGCCGCAACCCGTACCTGAGGACCTCTTCTATCGGCCGGGCCGCGGCGGTACCCTTGAACGCATGACGCGTATGGATACCATCGTGGCGCCGGCAACCCCGCCCGGACGCGGCGGCATCGGGATCGTGCGCGTCTCCGGACCGAAGGTCCCGGAGATCGCCGCGGTCCTGCTCGGGGACCTGCCGCCGGCACGCACCGCGCGCTTCGCGCGCTTTCTCGATGCGGCCCAGGAACCGATCGACGCCGGTCTCGCGCTGTTCTTCCCGGCGCCGCATTCCTACACCGGCGAGCACGTCCTCGAGTTGCATGGGCATGGCGGCCCGGCCGTCCTCGAAGCGGTGGTGGCGCGGGTCCTGGACATCGGGGCGCGCCGGGCGCAGCCCGGAGAGTTCACGCTGCGCGCCTTTCTCAACGAGAAGGTCGACCTGGCGCAGGCCGAAGCCATCGCCGATCTCATCGATGCCGGCTCACGCGAGGCGGCCCGCGCGGCGATGCGCTCGCTGCAGGGAGAATTCTCTGCCATGGTGCACGGATTGACCGAAGCGGTTATCGACGTGCGCACGTACGTGGAGGCAGCCATCGATTTTCCCGAAGAGGAGGTCGATTTCCTCGCCGATCGCCAATTGAGCGAGCGCTTTCGAACCCTGAGGGATCATTTCGAGGCCATCGAGCGCAGCGCCCGCCAGGGCGCGCTGCTGCGCGACGGCATGACCGTGGTGCTCGCCGGGCGGCCGAACGCCGGCAAATCGAGCCTGTTGAATCGACTGGCCGGCTACGATGCCGCCATCGTCACGCCGATTCCCGGCACCACGCGCGACATCGTGCGCGAACGGATCGACATCGACGGCATGCCGCTGCATGTGCTCGATACGGCCGGACTGCGCGACGGCGCCGACGAGGTCGAGGCCGAGGGCATCCGCCGTGCGCATGAGCAGATGCGCCGCGCCGACCGCGTGCTGTTCGTGATCGATCTGCTGCACGACCCGCACGCCGCCGCTTTCGCTGAAGAACGGGATCGCCTGCCGCAAGATGTCCCGGTCACGCTCGTGCTGAACAAGAGCGATCTCGCCGCAGGGATCCCGCTCGCGGATACCGTTGCGGGACCGGTGCGGGTAGCGGTTTCGGCGCTGACGGGAGACGGCATCGATCGCCTGCGCGCCCACCTGAAAGACTGCGTCGGGTTCACGAGCATCGATACCGGCACGGTCTCGGCGCGGCGGCGGCACCTCGATGCGCTGCACCGTGCGCGCGGGATGGTGGAGGAGGCCGAACGGCGGCTGCGCGAGCGCCGCTCCGGTGAGCTCCTCGCCGAGGACCTGCGGGCCGCGCAACAGGCGCTGAGCGAAATCACCGGGGAGTTCACCAGCGAGGACTTGCTGGGGCGCATCTTCGGCAGTTTCTGCATCGGGAAGTGACGCCGGGCCTCAGCCGAGCGGCGCATCAGACCCGTGCGGAAACGACCGTGCTCGACGCCGGCCTGAGGCCGCAACCGGACTCGCTCGCGACACAACGCGCCGCGACCGCATGATCGACCGCAGCTTGAGCATCTGAGAGGATAGTCCGGCCCTCTGCACCTCTGGAGCGAGCGCCCATGCCCTGGAAACGCCGGCCCTTCACCAGTCGGGATCTCAGCGCGGCCCTGAACATCGCCGATCTGCGCGAGGTGGCCCGGCGCCGCGTGCCGGGCTTTGCCTTCGAATACGTCGAAGGCGGCGCCGAGGACGAGGCGACGCTGCACGGCAACCGGGCCGCATTCGCGGCGCTGAAGTTCGTGCCGCCAACCCTCGTGCCCACCGAAGGCCGCACGCTGACGACCGAGCTCTTCGGTGCGCCGATGCGCGCGCCGTTCGCCATCGCGCCGACGGGCTTGAACGGCATGCTGCATCCGCAGGGTGATGTGGCCCTGGCCCGAGCGGCTGCGGCTGCGGGGATTCCTTACACGCTGAGCACGGTCTCGACGACGCTGCTCGAGGATGTCGCGCGAGCAGCGGGGGGGCGGCTGTGGATGCAGCTGTACGTGATGCGCAACCGCGCCATCGCCGAGGACATCATGCATCGGGCTGCCGCGAGCGGCTACGAAGCGCTGCTGTTCACCACCGACGCCAATGTGTTCGGCAGCCGCGAATGGGACAGGCGCAACTACAGCAGTCCTGGGCAACCGCGGCTGCGAGCGGCGCTTGATGTCCTGCGGCACCCTCGCTGGCTGACCCAGGTGCTCTTGCGGCGCGGCATGCCGCGCTTTCGGAACATCGAGACGTTCCTTCCGCCGGGAGCCGCGACCGCCGTCGGCGGCAGCACCATCATTCCGCAGATGTTCGCCCCGACGCTCGCCTGGGAGGACATTGCCTGGGTGCGTGAGCACTGGCCTCACAAGCTGCTGATCAAGGGGGTGCTGACCGTCGCCGATGCGCATAAGGCCGCCGAGCTCGGCTGCGACGGGATCGTTCTGACCAATCACGGCGGGCGACAGCTCGACTCGTGCGT
The DNA here is from genome assembly GCA_021820785.1 of Pseudomonadota bacterium. The sequence goes on along the minus strand of JAKADE010000244.1, from coordinate 2,526 downwards.
GGCGCCCATCGAGGTGCTCCCCGAGATCTCCGCGGCCGTCGGCGGCCGCCTGCGCCTCCTCATCGACAGTGGCTTTCGCCGCGGCACCGACATCGCCAAGGCGCTCGCACTCGGGGCCGATGCGGTATTGCTCGGGCGTGCGACGCTCTATGGGCTCGCCGCGGCAGGCGAAGAGGGCGTCGGACGCGCGTTGCAGATGCTCACCGTCGAACTCGACCGTGTCCTCGGGCAACTCAGCTGCCGCAGCGTGCGTGATCTCGGTCCACACCTGTTGCGCGGTCCCGGGGGCATCGCCTAGGACCGTCCGCAGCCCAGACCAACAGGTCACGGTCGGTGCGAGGCTGCTGTTGGTCGCCTTACGCGCGTCGCGGGTATTCGTGCGCCGGGGCAGCGCGGTGCTCAGCCGCACCGTCGTCCGTACCGAATCAGGCCGCGAAGAGACCCCAGACACAGCGTCTTCATTGCACCCCGCGTATCCGGGCCAATCAAAAACCCAGCCATCCCATCCGACGGGGCATCACGTGTCGCCTGCGTGCGGGTGCGCGCATCCGCCCGCCGCGCAGCCGGCGCTATACTGGCGCGCCAGCATCGAGCCGAGAGTGCGCCAATCATGCGACCGAGGACGCCCGCCTCTGCCAACAGCGCCCCGGGCAGCAAGGCCTTGCGGCTGCACGGAACGATCGCGCGCGACATCGGTGTGCGGATCGTTTCCGGCCGCCTTGCGCCGGGCCGCGTACTTGACGGGGAAATTGCCGCCAGCGAGCGGCTGAAGGTCTCGCGCACCGCCTATCGCGAGGCGCTGCGCATCCTGGCGGCGAAGGGGCTGGTCGAATCGCGTCCCAAACTCGGCACGCGGGTCAGCCCGCCAGGGGCCTGGCACCTGCTCGATCCGGACGTGGTGTCGTGGATCTTCAGCGGAGATCCGGAGCTGCCGCTGCTCAATGCGCTGTTCGAGCTGCGCACGATCGTCGAGCCGGCGGCCGCAGCGCTTGCCGCCGCGCGCCGCAGCAATGAGCAGCTGCGCGACCTGCGCCGTGCGCTCGAGGAGATGGCGGCCCAGTCGCTTGCCGTCGAGGCGGGCCGGCAGGCGGACCGCTCGTTTCACTCGGCGCTGCTGGAGGCCTCCGGGAACCCGTTTCTCGCCTCGCTCACTAGCGGCATCGCCGCTGCGGTCAGCTGGACCACGGTGTTCAAGCAGCGCGCCGCACCTCTCAGCCGCGACCCGCTGCCCGATCATCTGCGGGTATTCGACGCCGTCGAGCGGCGCGACCCGGCCGCCGCCCGCGCCGCCATGACCGATCTGGTGCGTCTTGCGCTGCTCGATACCACCGGCAGCCGGTCGCAGCCGGCCGCGCCGCTCAGGAAGCGCTCAGCTGCTCGTCGTGCACGGCGCCGGTAGCGCGGTAGCCCCACAGCGCATAGAAGAGCACGTAGCCGTAGCACACCCAGGGCAGCACGTAGGAGAGATGCAGTCCGATCGCATCGGCCAGCACCCCCTGCAGTTCCGCGAGCGCACCGCCGGCGATGGCCATGATGAGCAGGCCTGAGCCTTCCTCGGTGAGCGGCCCCAAGCCGCGAATGCCGAGCGTGAAGATCGTCGGAAACATGATCGAGTTGCACAGGCCCACGGCCAGCAGACTCCACATCGCGACATGGCCGGTGGAGAGGATCGCGCCCCCGACCAGCGCCAGCGCCCCGACCGTCACGGCGGCGAGCACGCGCTGCGGACGCATCCAGCGCAGGAACCATGAGCCGACGAAACGCCCCGCCATGGCTCCGCCCCAGTAGAGTGTCAGGTAGTCGGCGGCCTGGGCGTGCGTGAGCGCGCCGATCGTCGGCAGTGACATGAAGTTCACCAGGGTCGAACCGATGCCGACTTCGCAGATCAGGTACAGCGCGATCGCCGGCACGCCGAACACCAGGTTGCGATGCCGCCAGAGACTGTGCCGGGCCCGCTCGGCCCGCGCGCTGCGGCGCGTCTCCTTGCCCAGATCCGGCAGCCGGACCCGCCAGACCAGTACCGCGAGCGCCAGCAGGACGAGCGCGATGATCGCGTAAGGCAGCTCGACCGTGTGTACGCCCGCGGCGCGCGCCGCGGCGCTCGGGTGGGCGGTGCGGGCACCGGGCGCCGTGTGGCCGAGGATGAGCAGACTGCCAAAGAGCGGCGCCAGCATGGTGCCGGCGGAGTTGAACGCCTGCACGAGATTCAGCCGGCTCGAGGCCGTCTGCGTCGGACCGATGACCGCCACGTAGGGATTGGCGGCGACCTGCAGCAGCGTGATCGAGGCGGCAAGCAGAAAGAGCGCCACCAGGAACAGTCCGAACGACTCGAGCATCGCCGCGGGGATGAATCCGGCGGCGCTCACCGCCATCCCGAACAGGCCGAACACCACTGCGAGCTTGTAACCGGTGCGCTCGAGGATCTTCGCCGACGGCATTGCCATCACGAAGTAGGCGAGGAAGAACACGAACTGGATCAGCAGCACCTGCGCATAGTCGAGCTGGAACGCGGACTTCAGGTGCGGG
>JAKADE010000243.1 GCA_021820785.1 Pseudomonadota bacterium | reverse complement strand
ACCGGCAGTCCCTCAGGGCCCGTCTGCTGGGTCGCCAGGCGCGTCCCCAGCAGGGCCTGCGCGGCGCTGCGCACCGCATCGAGGTCGCGCGCGAGCTTCACGCCGCCCGCCTTGCCGCGTCCGCCCGCATGCACCTGTGCCTTGACGACCCAGATCGAGCCGCCCAGCGCCTTGGCGGCCGCGACGGCCTCCTCGGGCGTGCCGGCCGGTCGGCCTGCGGGCACGGGAATGCCGTATTTCCGGAAGATCTCTTTGGCTTGATACTCGTGCAGATTCATTGTTCGCTCTTGCAGTCCTGACCGAAGGCGTTAAACACCCGATTGTGGCCAAATTCGTCCCGCCCTGCCAATAAATCCACCTAAATGGGGGGCGGCGCTGCGACGCCCATCCCGGTGTGCCGTGCGTTCCGATGCTACAGTTCTCGCCGGCTTCCGCCCTTTGACTCCTGCACTGCCATGCCGGCCAGCGCCGCCCCCCGCCCCACCGTCCCGTCCGACCTCGCCCGACGCGTCGCGGGCTGGCTGAACGTCTACCGGCTGCTGGTGCCGACGGTCCTGCTCGGGGTCCTGTCGTTTGCCAAGACCCCCTACCTTCCGGTGGCGCATCCGGGACTGTTCGTCCCGACCTGCGTGGCCTATTTCGGCGCCGGTTTGGCGTTGATCCTGCGTCAGCGCCTGGGCGGCCCGGACGCACTTCTGCCGCCGCTCGTGAACTCGCTGCTCGACTCGGTGGCGATCGGCCTGATCCTCGCCGCGAGCGGCGGGGTCGCGAGCGGCTTTGGCATCCTGCTCGCCCTGCCGGTGCTCGCCATGACGCTGCTCGCCGAGCGGCGCGAAGCACTCCTCATCGCCGCCGGCGCCACGATCGCCGTACTCGTTCCACAGTTCTTCATGGGACTGCGCGGCGCGCAGCCGGCCGGGCTTGCCACCGCCGGGATGCTCGGGGTGGTGCTGTTCGCGATCGCACTGGCCGCCTGGCCGCTCGCCGACCGGCTGCGCGCCAGCGAGGCCACCGTGCGGCGTCAGGAGGTCGACCTGGCGAACCTCGCGCAGCTCTCGGAGTACATCGTGCGCCACCTGCGCGAGAGCATCCTCGTCGTGGACCCGGAGGCGCGCATCCGGCTGCTGAACGACTCGGCGGCGCGGCTGCTCGGCGCGGAGATTGCGCGGGTGGATGCGCCCCTGGAGAGCGTCTCGCCCGAGCTGGCGAAACGGCTCGCGCGCTGGCGCGAGAGTACCGACCGCACCGGGCTGTTTCCGGCCGAAGACCCGACCTTCGCCGGGCCCGACGGCTCACGCGAGCTGCGGGCGCATTTTGCTTCCCTCGGGGAGGCGAACCCGGCCCCCGTACTGGTGTTCCTGGAGGACACCAGCCTGCTCGCCGAGAAGGTGCAACAGTCCAAGCTCGCCGCCCTGGGCCGTCTCTCGGCGAGCATCGCGCACGAGATCCGCAACCCCGTCGGAGCGATGAGCCATGCCGGGCAGCTGCTCGGGGAGTCCCCGAACCTCTCCCCCGAAGAGCAGCGCCTCACCGAGATCATCCAACGGCACGCCGAGCGCGTGAGCCACATCATCGAGAGCGTGCTGCGCCTCTCGCGCCGGGAATCGGCCCGCGCGGAACGGCTGACGCTCGAGGAATGGACTGCGGCCTTCATGGCCGAGTTCTGCGAGACCATGCAGTGGCCGAGCGAGCGGATGCGCCTCAGTACCGAGGCCCAGGCGCTCGAGGTGCGCTTCGACCCGGCGCAGCTGCGCCAGATCGTCTGGAACCTCTGCGAAAACGCCCTGCGCTACAGCATCAGCGATGCGTCCGGACCCATCGAGCTCATCTGTGGCCGGCGCAGCACGAGTGCCCGGCCCTATCTGGAAGTCGCCGATCGGGGCCCCGGGGTGCCGAGCGAGCTCGTCGAGCGTATCTTCGAGCCGTTCTTCAGCGGCGGGCGGGGCACCGGGCTCGGGCTGTTCCTCGCCCGGGAGCTCGCCCAGGCCAATGGCGCGACCCTGCTCTATGAGCCGCGTCACGGCGGCGGTAGCATTTTTCGGCTGATATTCGCAGACCCACAGCGATGGACAGGGGAGATTGACGCTTGAGCGTGAGCCAGACAGCAGCGCGCACCGAGGCCCCGCGGCCGACGGTGCTGATCGTCGACGATGAGCCGGACCTGCTGGAACTGCTCAGTCTGACGCTGCGCCGCATGAACCTGCGCGCCCGCACGGCACCCGACGTGAGCACGGCCCAGCGGTTGCTCAAGGGCGAGCCGTTCGACCTGTGCCTCACGGATATGCGCCTGCCCGATGGCGACGGCCTGGACCTGGTCGCCTGGATCCAACAGAACCGCGCACAGCTGCCGGTGGCGGTCATCACGGCGCACGGCAACGTGGAGTCGGCCGTGCGTGCCCTGAAGCTCGGCGCATTCGACTTCGTCTCCAAGCCGCTCGACCTCGGCATCCTGCGCAAGCTCATCGACAACGCCATCCGCCTGAACGCCACGAGCGCGGCGGCCGAACCGGCCGTCGATCCCGGCCGGGCGCGGCTCATCGGCCACTCGGTGCCGATGGAGCAGCTGCGTGAGCTCATCGGTCGGGTCGCACGCAGCGAAGCGCCGGTACACATCTCGGGCGAATCGGGCACCGGCAAGGAACTGGTGGCCCGCCTGATCCACGAATCCGGCGCCCGTCGGGAACGCCCGTTCATCGCCGTCAACTGCGGCGCGATCCCGACGGAGCTGATGGAGAGCGAATTCTTCGGCCACAAGCGCGGCAGCTTCACCGGCGCGGTCGCCGACAAGAAGGGGCTGGTGCAAGCCGCCGAGGGCGGCACGCTGTTTCTCGACGAGGTGGCCGATCTGCCGCTGCACATGCAGGTGAAGCTGCTGCGAGTCGTGCAGGAGAAGACCGTCCGTCCGGTCGGGGAGTCGCAGGAAGAGAAGGTCGATGTGCGCATCCTCTCGGCGACGCACAAGAGCCTGGCCGAGCTCGTTGCCCAGGGCCAGTTCCGCGAGGACCTCTTCTACCGCATCAACGTGATCGAGCTGCACGTGCCGTCGTTGCGCGAACGGCCGGAGGATATTCCGGAGATCGCCCGCACCGTGCTCGCACGCCTCGGCAAGCGCATGAGCGGCCCTGCGCCGCGCATCTCCGATGAAGCGCTCGCGCAGCTTGCAGCCTACCCATTCCCGGGCAACGTCCGTGAGCTCGAGAACGTGCTGGAACGGGCGCTGACGCTGTGCCTCGGAGGCATGATCACCGCTGAGCACATCAAGCTGCGCTCGCCCGCGCGGGCTCCGGCGCCCTCTTTGACGCCCATGGAGCACGCCAATGCCTCCGGCGCCCTCGGCGATCACCTGGAAGACATCGAGCGCAACGCCATCCTGCAGGCGTTGGAGAAGAGCCGTTACAACAAGACGGCGGCAGCCAAACTCCTCGGGATGAGTTTCCGCGCGCTGCGCTACCGGATCAAGAAGCTCGGCATCGAGTGACGCGAGAGGGTGCGCCCCGGCAAGACGCGCGCTCGCCCCCCCTGGACCCGCACGTCATCTCCCGGGGCCGGCTGCGCATGCCGCGGCAGGACCGCGACCCCTCTTCCGCCCGGCTCCTCCCAGATAAATCCTCGATTTTTCAGTTACAAAATGAATAAATCCCAGATCTTTTAAGTTTCGTACGTAAATTTCCCGCCCCAATGGCATATCGTCGCGGCTCTGGATCGCTTGAGACTGAATCGTGTTCGCGCGCCAGCTGCACATTTACGACTGAGCGCGCCCCGAATGGCCACGCACGCTCCGCACCCTCGCCACCCGCAAGAGCACGGGGCTACGCCAGAAGAATCCCGACGTGCCATTCATCAACCTGCACTCTGAGTCCCACGCTGCGGCGCTTGGCAGGATGAGCCGCGCTCGGTGACAAGATTGGGCGCCGGATTGCGCACCATGCGCCGTCACCCCTGGAACGGCAGGCAGGATCGACCCTGAGAACCGCTTACCGGCCGTCGTCGTGGACCTCAAAACCGACGTGGCCACCCACTAAGGGGTTTACGACCTTGATGCCGCTGATCGTCTGGCCGTCGCTCAAATCCTCGGTCAGGAGTTCCTCGGCACCGGCTTCCTCGGCCGATGCCACTATGAGCGCGTCCCAGAAGGAAAGTCGGGCCAGATCGGCGATTTCCGTGGCGCGAGTCACGGTTTCGACCGTCGTGGCACGGTGTATCCAGACACCATACGTCTGGATGACTTCGCGCGCCGTCGAACGTGCCATGGGTGTAGCGAGCTTTCGCGTCGCGTTGAGGTAAAACTCCTGTAACACCTGGACGGACAGGCGACCCGTCCCTGAAGCCCACAGCTCGCGCAGCTTCGCCACGGCCCGCTCACGCTTCACGCCTGCGTCCAGGTCGTGCGCGTAGATCAGGATATTGCTGTCAACGAAGGCGACGGCGCTCATGCAACTCTTCGCGCCGCAGAGGCACTCCCCCTAGGGGCAAAGGGTTCTGAAAGAGCGACAGAGCCCGCCGCTGCGCCGCGGCATACCGCCCGTCTTCGTCGACAAGCCTGCGTAGCTCATCGGCCAGCAGCGCGCTCACGCTTTGCCCGCGCCGCGCGGCCACAGCCCGTGCCTTCTTCAAAAGCCTGGGCTCGATTGCGACTGTGATGTTCGCCTTGGCCACCATTCACGTAAATTACGTGAATCAATCATCGCCGTCAATGACCGCCTTGCAAGGGCCACCCGACGGGCGACACGCAGAGTGCATGTGCCGGGTCAACGCTTGTGCAGGCTCCACCTCGTCCGCTCCAGTCGCCACCTATCCAGGCCCATCACTGCGATCGGATGAACATCCGCGACAACAGCCAGCGGATGCGTCACCCTATGGCGCAGCACAGAAGCCTCAGAATCGATCTCGAACACTCTGTAGCGGACTGCGTTGCCGCCAAGACGATAAGGGGCTGAACGCACCAAGAAGGTTTAACCGTGTGCAATTTTCGCCCGCCACATGTGCGCCGCTTTCGTTCGGCGTTTCCATTGGCCATGCAGGGTCCGCAGCGACACGCGCGCCGGTAAGCGGCCGGCTAACACAATGCGCCGCAGACGCCGTTCGTTCTAGCTCAACCGCCGCTGGGGGGAGCTAGGAGTCTGGGCGGCAGAGTGTTTGGGGTGCCGATGGTGAGCGGTTTTCACACCGCGCGCGCCGATCACGGCCCCCATTGGCGCCGGCGAGGCCGGCCGAGCGGCTCGCAGGGGTGTCGCAGG
>JAKADE010000242.1 GCA_021820785.1 Pseudomonadota bacterium | reverse complement strand
GCGGGGGGCCCCCCGGGGCCCGGCGCCCGCCCCGGGCCGGGCGCCGCCCGGACGCCGTCCGTAGGACTGCCGTCCGCAGGACTGCCGTCCGCAGGACTGCCGTCCGCAGGACTGCCGTCCGCAGGATCCCTGGTCCTGCACGCGACCGTGGGCGCGCTCGACCCGCAGGTGCTCGCCGCCGAGGCGCAGGCGTCCGTCGCGGCCTTGCTCAAGGAAGGCGAATCGGCGAATACGGTACGGAGCTATTCGAGTGCGCTGCGGTACTGGGCCGCGTGGTTTCATCTGCGCTACCGCGCCGCCCTCACCCTGCCCGTCCCGGTGGCGGTGGTGCTGCAGTTCCTCGTCGATCACGTCCTGCGGACGGGCACTGATGGCGAACTCACCCATGACTTGCCGGCGGCGATGGATGTGGCGCTCGTCGCCGGCGGCTTCAAGGGCAAGCGCGGCGCCCCGGCGCTCGCCACGGTGATGCACCGCTTGGCCGTGCTCTCGAAGGCCCACCAGCTGCGTGAGCTCGCCAATCCGGTGCGGGACCCGGCCGTGCAGGAGCTCGTGCGGCGCATCCGTCGCGGCCACGCCACCCGTGGGGTGCGGCCGCACGCCAAGACCGCCTTGACCCGCGATCCGCTCACGGCGCTGCTGGCCACCTGCACGGACGGGTTACGGGGCGTGCGCGATCGCGCCCTGCTCCTCTTTGCCTTCGCCTCCGGCGGCCGGCGGCGCTCGGAGGTCGCCGGCGCCCGGATGGAGCAGCTGGAGAAGCTCGACGCGCAAACCTACCTCTACCGCCTCGGACAATCGAAGACCGATCCAGCGGGCACCGGGACCCAGCCGGATGCCGTCAAACCCATCGTCGGCGCCGCCGCCACGGCGCTCAGCGCCTGGCTTTCGGTCTCCGGGGTGACCTCGGGGCCCATTTTCCGGCGGATCTACAAGAGCCGCCCGGGCGGGCCGCTTTCCGGGCAGGCCGTCTCACTCATCGTCAAGCGGCGGGCGGCGCTCGCCAAGCTCGAGGGCGACTTCGGCGCGCACTCGCTGCGCTCCGGGTTCGTCACGGAGGCCGGCCGGCAGGCCGTCCCGCTGAAGGACGCGATGGCGCTCACCGGTCACCGGAGCTTGGTGACATTTCTGCGCTACTACCAGTCGGGGACCGTCCAGTCGAGTGCGGCTGCGAATCTCCTGGCCACTCTGCCGCAGGAATAGCGATCCTCGCCGCCTGCGGAAAAAAAACTCCGTCGCCACGTGTGAACCGGCATCTCCAGTACGGTGGAAAATCGACGCTGTAGGCGGCTCGCCATGATCCTTCCGCAGCGCGAATACAGTCCCGGCAGCGCCCCCAGGGCGGCGACCAGACGAATCGTTCTCCCTGACGCAGCAGCTCTCGGCCGGCAGCTTCGAGCGCCGCGGGCCAAGTACAAATTCGCCGCTCGAGCCACCAGTCCTCGTCGTTCCACCGGCGCGCGTTGTTCAAGTACTGCTCGAGAATTCGGTAGCCCCGACAGCGCCATCGACCTTCGGTCAGACGTACCCACAGATGCCGCGCCACCGCTGCCGCAAAGAGACGGATCGGATAGGACACGTGTGGCACGGTGACGCTGCAAAGGCCACCGGCTCGGTCATCGGTCAGCAGATCCACGGTAGAAATTGCCGGATCGAGCGCTTGAAGCACCGAGCCCGCGTGGAATCGAATCATGGTGTAGAGCACAAGGTCGCGTTTGACGAACTGCGCATGCGGCGCAGTCACCGAGTGCGTATCAGGCGCGGCGGCGGCATCCACGGGCGGCCCCCGCCAGTTTGAAAACCCGCTGGCGTGCGACGTTGATTCGGGAGGGGGGGTCGAGCTCAACGAGCCACGGCCACGCGCGCAGGAACTCTGCGTGCGGCTCGACGCCGAGGCGTTCACAGATCCGCCGCCACAGGGTCGTTTGCCACGAGGGTCTTGGGTCCCGCCACGCCGCCGGGTCCTGGTAGAATTCGGACCACGACTCCTCCCACCGATCGGTACCGGGACGCCTCGGGAGCGGCTTTTCCGCCAGCAGCCGGCGATGAACCGGACACACGAGCGACCAACCGTCGGTCCACTCCCGGCGTTGATACGGCACCTCCTCCGACCAGCACTGTGAGCAAAACGTCCGCCGGTGCCAAGGTGCAATCACCGTGGACCCGATGAGACGATGCCAGTCAATGACTTCGCCATAGAGGCCCGCGTGTGGAGTGAGCACTTCAGCAAGGTCAGGCGGCGGTGCGACATCGAGATCAAGCGATGAGTGGGCGTAGCGAGAATCCAGCGGGTAGCCGAGCCAACACAGGAACTCCCGCAGCGTCAGGCCGTAGGCCGCCGCGTAGCGCTCCATCCAAGAGGAGATGGTCTCGCCGGCATGCAGACGGGGCGTGAGATTCAGGCGCGCCCGGGGCCTAAGCGGTGCGCGCGCGAGTATCACCCGTTCCATGGCCGACTCTCCGTCGAGACGCTCGCGCGATTGCGCCAGCGCCGCCCGGCGGGTGCCGAGGGCGGCGGCGCGGCCCGGCGCTCATCCTTGAGCCAGGCTTTCGCGAGTGCGACGCCTTTCTGTTCTTCGTCTGCCGTCTCGTAGTGCGCCAGCAGCGGCGGATCGCGCCACCAGCTCAAATACTCCGGCACGATGCGCTCGGTGCCCTCGCGGATGGCCACGAGCGCAGCGGCTTGCAGGCAGCGGATGATCGTGTCCGTCACTCCGTCGGTCTCATCCAGCAGGGCCCGCATGAGTGGTATCTCCGAGAGGTGGGAGGCCAAGCGCAACGGACAGGCGCGCTCGTAGCCCTGAAGGAACGCCGCAAGATCGGGGCCTGCCGTCCACCTGGCCAGTCGTACGGTCGGATATCGGCTCGAGAGTTGCGGGTCGGAGAGAATCACCGATTCGAATTCCTCCGTGCCGGCGAGCACAACCGGTCGCTGCGTCTCATTCGAGAGACAGCGTACCCAGTCGAGCAGCCACGTCCGCTGCTTCCCGTCCGTGTGCACGATGTTGTGGATTTCATCGAGGACGATGAGCTCCGTGCGAGCGGCGGCAAGGGCCCGTCGCAGAATCGATTCTTGCGAGGGCCTTGCGGGATGTTTGGAAAACGGAATGTTGAGCTCTTCGATCACTGTCTGCCTGAGCGTGCGGAAGTCGGGGCCGGCCGGAACCTGCACATAGAGCACGGGGCGGATATGCAGCTTCGTCAGCGGATCGTCCGCTTCCGGATGCCGCCGTTCGATGCGGCGCAGCACATGCGTCTTGCCCATGCCGGAGTCACCGCACAGAAACAGCCCCGGCATGCGGATGCGCCGCGGAAGCCAGATCAGCTGTTCGATCTGGCGCTCAACGTGCTGGGCCGGCGGGTGGCTCACATACAGGTCCTTGAGAATATGGCGTGCTCGAGTGAGATCCTTCTGCGCCGCGATCGGGCGGATCACCGGATCGAGGTGTGACCAGCTATGCGCGCGGACCTTCTCGATCCTCTTTGCCGTGCGAATGCCTGCCGGGATCGCTCGTCTTGCGGCAGCTTGTGACTTCCGCCGGGCTGGCGTCTTGCGCTTCGGGGTGTTGGCGTCCTGTGGTCGCGGCTGCGAGATTTTACTGCCTTGCGTTGGGGTTGGGTTCTCGGCCATGGCACTACTCCAACACTTCGAACGACACGGCACTTTCTACCGAGGTGCGGGTCACCTCGAGCTGCGTGCGCGGCAGGGGCGGCAACGGCGGCGCCGGGCGCCGGGTTCGTCGCCCTCGCTTGCGGGGCAAGCGGCGCGTGCTCGGCGGAGCGCTCCGCGCCGCTGGCGCCGCATCCTGCGGAGTCTCATCTGAACGCCAGCGCTCCGCGCGTGCCAAGCGCCGGCGCGCCCGCAGCTCCCCTCGTGCCGCCCGCTCGGCGATGAGCGCGTCGTTCTCCGCGAGACACTGGCGAACGAGCGCGGGATCGGCGCCCTTGCCCCGCCGACCATCCCGGGCGCGGATCTCGTTCCACTCCCACAGCGACAGGCGCGGCCAGGCGCCATTGAGCCAGGGCACCTGCAGGTGCCCCCCCGCCGGCAGGTCCAGCCAGATCGCGGAGAGGTCGCGCGGATCGCAGCGAATGACGCGCTTGGTGTCGGGGTCGACGTACGGCGCCAGCGCCTCGCTGCGATACCGCAGGCAGTGCCAGTCGATGCCGACCGGCTTCACCGCGCGCAGTGCATGCGGCAGGAAATCGGTAAAGAGCGTGTGCGGGTCGGCGGGGTGCGGGGGAACCATCACGCCCTGCGGCGTGCGCCACGCGGCTTCCCACGCGGCAAGCGGCGCCGTGCCGAGAGTGCTGTGGCGCTCGTGGTGGTAGGCCGTGATCTCGTGGGTGAACCAAAGTTCGAGGTCCTCCAAGGTCAGGAGCGCATCCTGCGCGGGATAAGGACTGCGCTTGCCGAGGATTTCGTTGAACGTATTGCCGGGAATGAGCCGCATGCGGCGCATGAACGTGCCGATCAGCCGCTCGATGCTGCCGCCGAATCGCGGCGTGCGAGCAGGCCGGTAGCCGTTCTCGATGTGCTGGCGCTTGCAGCCCATCCGAAACGACGGCGAGCGGAACTCGGCCCCATTGTCCGTGTAGATCAAGCGCGGACGGCCGTAGACCGGCCACGGTCCGTTCGCGCCGATGCTCTCAAGCCACTGCTCCTTTGGATAAATCGCCTGCCGCAGACAGAGCGCAACGCTCAGGCGGCTCGGCGCCTCGAGGGTGAGCACAAATCCGAGGATGACCCGTGTGCACACATCCATCGCGATCGTGAGCCACGGGCGCCCCAAGGGACCGCGGTCCCGGGCATCGACGAGGTGGGTGTCAACGAGCGTATGATCGATTTCCACTCGGGACAGCGCGTGCGGGGCTTCAGCGGAACCACGCACGAGCCGGCGGCGGCTACGCACCTCCCGCGCGATCGCGGCAGGCAGAGACTGCGGATCCGCTTTGAGCGCTTTGATTCGACCGAGGACGGTCGCGCGCGCGGGCACCGGCTTACCGATGGCCTCGCAGTCGCCCCGAATCGCTTCGTACACCGCACGAACCGAGCAGTTTCCGCTGCTCTTGAGCTTCGCTTCGACGGCGAAACGAATAATGGCATCCACCGCCGGATCGAGCGTGCGCTGGCCGGACCGAACGCCCCGGGGCCTCGGCATCAGCCCCGTGATGTCCCCGGCGCGTCGGTAGCGATGCAGCCACCGGCACACCGTGCGGGCAGATACACCCAAGGTACTGC
>JAKADE010000241.1 GCA_021820785.1 Pseudomonadota bacterium | reverse complement strand
CGTGGTCACCATGGCGAAGAAGGCCAGCGGCTGGACCAGTTGGCTCGCCTTGCGAAAGGCGAGCTTCAGGTCACGCTCGAGCATCATCCAGGCCACCGCGGCGGCGCCCGGCGCGCTGTGGGGGGCCCGCTCGGGGCGCGCCAGGGACGACGGGACGACACTCAGCTCAGACACCGCCCAGCTCCAATCGCCGCAGTCCCCGCTCCGAGACCGCGAGCGGATGATGTACGGCTGCCATGGCCAGCCCGCCGGCGGCCAGATGCTCGTCGATCAGGGCACCCACGAGGTGCTGCCCTTCGACATCGAGATTCGTGGTGGGTTCATCGAGCAGCCACAGTGGCACCGCCATCAGCAGCAGCCCGGCGAGGGCCACGCGGCGTTTCTGGCCGGCCGACAGGGTGCGCACCGGCCGGTCGGCCCAGCGCCGCCCGCCGACCCGCTCGAGCACGCCATCGAGCTCCGCGGCGGCGAACCGCCGGCGCACGCCCACCCAGTACTGCAGGTTCTCGCGGCCGGTGAGCTCGAGTTTCAGGGGCGGCTCGTGGCCCAGATAGGCCATTTCGGCATGGAAACTCGGCAGGTCCTCGCGCACGTCGGCGCCCCGCCAGCTGATCCGACCGGCCTCCGGGTAGGACATGCCGCACACGGTGCGCAGGAGGCTCGTCTTGCCGGCCCCGTTCGGACCGGTCAGCTGCAGGCACTCCCCGCCCGAGACCGTGAAGGCGACCCCGCGCAGCACATGCCGCTCACCTCGCCACAGATGCACATTTTCGCCCTTGAGCGTCGCCTCGGACATGCCTCTCATCGGCCCATCGCTGCTTCGATGGGCGGCAAGTCTCGCCAATTCGGACATTTATCTCTATAGGCAGTGCGCAGCTTTGCCTACGTAGCGTCCCCTATTGCGTCGAAAGCGCAACGGTGCCAAGGCCACCCGGGCCTCGGGTAGAATGCCAGCGCCTCCCTTGCCCGGGTGGCGAAACAGGTAGACGCAAGGGACTTAACGAAGTTGAGCACCCGGGGCGGAAACGCCCGGTGTGAATGGGGTCAAAGTCGGTGGACCAGCAGCACGTGACGGTGGCTGCAATACCGAGCTAAGCCGAACGGCTGCAGGGCCGTGAGGAAAGTGTAGAGACTTGACGGCCCCTGCCTAAACCGCGATGCACGCTGAGGTCGCGGCAGGGCAAAGGTAAAGTCCAGACCCCAAATGCGTCGCAGCCGGCGGGTCCGCCGGGCGCGCGCAGCGGTGTAAACCGTAGCGGGTACGAAAATCCCTCGGGGGCAACCCCGTGCCGGTTCGATTCCGGCCCCGGGCACCAGGCGGGTTCAAACCCCGCTTTCCCAACCCGTCCCGTTTCATCCCAACATTGCGCCAAACCCTTGGAACTCGGTGGGTTTGCGAAGCGCGGCCTATCCACAGCAATCCACCGGCGTGATAACACGCCCGAGGGTCAAACGGGGGTAACCGCGCTCCCGTGTGAGTCCCGGTTTTTGTGAGTCCTGGTTCGGGACTGAGGCGAGCGAGGCGTTACCCGTACGGTCCAGATAAGGATGGTGGCGCCATGCTGTGCATTGCAGCTCCGCGGCCGGATCTTCCGGCGCTCCATCACGATGGGCCGGGCCACACGGGACATCACCTCGGACCTGCGGGGCGCTCTGGCGCCCGTGGCGGTCGAAAACCGCGCCGCCATCATGGAGCCACACAAGATCGGCGGCCTGCTCCGCAGGATAGATGGCTACGTCGGACACCCGACGACGGCGATCGCCCTGAAGCTGTCCCCTCTCGTCTTTCTACGTCCCAGCGGGCTCCGCGCTGCGGAATGTACCCAACGAATCCCGCATCTACGGGATCGGTTCCAGCCTGATGCAGCGATCCACGGAGCCCATATCGCTCCCTGCGACGTTCGTGGTCAACGTCCGACATTCCGTCTGATCGACGACGCGGTAAGACTGAAATTTCTGCACAAATGCACCCGAAATCCAGCCTTGGCACCACCTCGACTCAGGCGGTATGCTGATTCGGTCCGAGCCAAGTGAGACATGCACATGAACGCCAGACTGCGAGAGCTTCCTGTCGAAGAACGCATAAAGCTCGTCGAGGACCTATGGGACAGCATTGCCGAAGACCGCAAAGCGCTTCCAATTACCGCCGAACAAAAGGCCGAACTCGACCGTCGCCTGGAGGCATATGAAGTCGACAAGAATCGCGGCCGACCCGCGGCCGACGTTCTAGCCGACGTGCGCCGCCGGCTGTGACTGTCGAGGTCCGCCTCCGGCCGGAAGCCGAGCAGGACCTGGTCGAGGCGGCCTTATGGTACGAGGCGAACGAACCCACTCTCGGCGGCAAATTTCTCGATCAAGTGCAAAGCGCGCTGGTAACAATCGCGGAGCAGCCTGTCGCGTACCCTATGATCTACAAGTCGGTTCGCCGCGCACTTGTCAAGCGATTCCCATTTGGAATCTTTTACACAGTCGATGACACTGGCGTAATTGTAATCGCAGCTCTGCACGGCAGCCGCCATCCACGGGCTTGGAGAGAGCGCTCTCAACAGGCTTGATTTGTCCTGACGAATGGAACAGAGAGTACGATGTTGACTCAACTGTCCTAGCTCTGTGCGGCACCATGGCATTTCGGTGACGGATCGCGAACCCCTACTCATCAATAGCTTGCAGAGCCATCCTCAGTCCGGTCCCGGGCACGATCCGCTCTGCCTCAGCGGGAAGATCATGGAAGTTGCCTGCAATGTATATGCGCGCCGACGCTTGGCTAAAGCGGCCGATCTGCTGAAGAGCCCGGGCCGACCGCACGAGGCTCAGGTTTTCTACACGGAGCTCTTCCGCTTCGAGCGGCAAATCAAAGACCTCACCGATGACGAGCGCCCCCGGGCGAGACAGGAGCGAACGGTCCCGTTGTTCACCAAATTCAAAGTCTGGCTCGACAACGCCGTACACTCGGTGCTCCCGAAGGCCAGCCTGGGAGAAGCGGTGCACTACGCGTTGAGGGACTGGACTGCCTTGACGCAGTTCACCGAGGCCGGGCATCTTGACGCCTCGAACAGTTATGCCGACCGCTGCATGCGGGCGATCGCGGTCGGGCGCAAAGCATTTCTCTTTGTGGTCTCCGAGCGTGCCAGAGGCGCCGCTGCGATCTACTGTTCATTGGTCGAGTCATATAAGGCGAACTAGATCAATCCGTTGACGTATCTGGCCTGCATCCTCGCCAAAGCCCGCGACAAAGCTCTGCGGTCGCCGACCCCGGAAGAGTTTGCGACCTGCAGCGCCACCCCAGCGGGCAGGTTCGTTCTCTAACAATTCGGAGTAGGATCACGGGTCAAAAACGATGCGGATTACCGGACGGGATCGATCGGATTGGGGCGCGCCCGGTCGCGCGATGGAAAATTCAATTTATTAACAGGCTGTTGAAAAACCCGACGATTCGGGCAAATTAGCGGTTATCTGGCGCAAGATCGAGGTTCTCCGATGCGTGGAGCGGATTCGAAGCAGGAAGCGATGTTCAGCTACGTCTCCCCGGAAGCGCGGGTTCCGGCGAAGCACCCGCTGCGGCCCATCCGCGCGATGATCGCCGAGGCGCTGGCGCAGATGGACCGGCGGTTCGAGAGGCTCTACTCGCAGACGGGCAGGCCCTCCATCGCGCCGGAGCGGCTGATTCGGGCACTGCTGCTGCAGGTTCTCTACTCGATCCGAAGCGAGCGGCTGCTGATTGAGCAGCTCGAGTACAACTTGCTGTTCCGATGGTTCGTCGGGCTGTCGGTGGACGAGCCGGTGTGGGATCACTCGACCTTCAGCAAGAACCGCGATCGGCTGCTCGAGGCGGATATCGCGCGTGAGCTCTTCGAGGCGATTGTAGAGCAGGCTCGGATGGCAGGCCTGCTGAGCGATGAGCATTTCAGCGTCGACGGCACGTTGATTGCAGCCTGGGCGTCGCACAAGAGTTTTCGGCCCAAGGACGGCTCCGGCGGTTCTGGCGGAAGCGGTGGCCGCAATGACGCGCACGACTTTCGCGGCGAGCAGCGCACGAACGATACGCATGCGTCCACGACCGACCCTTAGGCAAAGCTGTATAGGAAGAGTGCCGGCACGACCGCGAAGCTGGCGTACCTCGGGCACGCGGTCAGCGAGAACCGCCACGGCCTGATCGTTGCCGCGCAGGTGACGCAGGCGAGCGGCACCGCCGAGCGCAGCGCCGCGATCGACATGCTCGGTGAGTTGTCCGGCCCGAGGCGGTGCACGCTCGCAGCCGATAAGGGCTATGACACGCGCGAGTTCGTCCGCCAAACCCGTGAGCTGAACGTCACCCCGCATGTGGCGCAGAACATTGAGCGACGCGGCGGCTCGGCCATCAACCGCCGCACCACTCGTCATGCTGGATACGCCCTGAGCATCAAAGCGCGCAAGCGCATCGAGGAGTCCTTCGGCTGGGCGAAGGACATCGGACTTTTGAGGCGCCCGAAGGTGCGTGGTCGCAGGAAGATCGAGTTCGCGACGCTGCTGACCTTCACCGGCTACAACCTGGTGCGCATGCGCAATCTTCTCGCGCCGGGGTTCACGTAGCACGGATGCCATCTTGAGCGACACGGCGATCGAAATGTCCACCCCAACGAGCAACGGAGCCTCCCACGGCAAGGATCGCGAGGCCAAAACGCCCGAAATCGGACTCAAAAGAGTTGCTCGACGAGCGTTCACAGGGAGTCATACGCCTCAATCACCGGGTTTTTCATCAGCCTGTTAATGCACCATTTCGGAGGGACTCGACGTCATGAGAACCGCGAATTTATGGACCTTGCTCGCTCTATCGGTGCTGTTGGGAGGTTGCGCAAACACCGAAACGCTCACCGCCGAGGCGGCGCATTTCGGGGTCTCGCGCGGATTGTTGCTCAGGGCCGAGAGCGACGGATACACCCCAAGAATCCATCACGGCAAGACTGAGTTCTGCACCCATCAGTCGTCTCTCTCGTACATTTCGCAGCAGCAGTGCTTAGACCCCGGCGCCATGCAGCGCTGGCTGGAGCAGCGGGCGAGAGCGGCTCCGCCGAGCACCGCCTGGAGTTGCCGCCCATGTTCGACGGGCGGGACATATGAGCTGAGTCCGGCGAGCAACCCAAGTGAGCGTCCGGGGAACCCACCTTCCCGTTGAAACCCAGCGGTAAGAGCATACGTGTCCACCAAATCCGCGGTGGACACGTGAACACCATGATGATCGAATGACGACGGCGACGCCGGCACCGCGCAGAGTTTAA
>JAKADE010000240.1 GCA_021820785.1 Pseudomonadota bacterium | reverse complement strand
CGAGCAGATCACCCGCTCCGGGCTGCGCGGGCGCGGCGGGGCGGCGTTTCCGACCGGCATCAAGTGGAAGACGGTGCTCGAGCAGCCGACGGGCCAGAAGTACGTCACCTGCAACGCCGATGAGGGCGACTCGGGCACCTTCTCCGACCGCATGCTGATGGAGGGCGATCCACTCAGCCTGATCGAGGGCATGACCATTGCCGGCATCGCCGTCGGCGCGACCCAGGGCTACATCTATCTGCGGGCCGAATACCCGCACGCCTGGCGCACGCTGACCCAGGCCATTGCGGCCGCCTACGCCGCCGGATACCTCGGCAGCGACGTGCTCGGCAGCGGGCGGCGTTTCGAGCTCGAGGTGCGCCTCGGGGCCGGCGCGTACATCTGCGGCGAGGAGACCTCCATGCTCGAGAGCCTGGAGGGGCGGCGCGGAGAGGTGCGCGTGCGTCCGCCGCTGCCGGCGGTGCGGGGCCTGTTCGGCCGTCCCACGGTGGTCAACAACGTCATCACGCTGGCCACCGTGCCGCTGATCCTCGAGCGCGGCGCGCAGTTCTACGCCGATTTCGGCAGCGGCAAGTCGCGCGGCACGCTGCCGCTGCAGCTGGCCGGCAACATCAAGCGCGGGGGGCTGGTCGAGCGCGCGTTCGGTCTGACGCTGCGCGAGCTGCTCTACGATTACGGCGGCGGCTCGGCGAGCGGCCGGCCGATCCGCGCGGTGCAGGTCGGCGGCCCCCTCGGGGCGTACGTGCCGGCTGCGCAGTTCGATCTGCCGGTTGATTACGAGGCGCTCGCCGCGAGTGGCGCGATGCTCGGCCACGGCGGGATCGTCGCGTTCGACGACAGCGTGGATATGGCGCGCATGGCGCGTTACGCGATGCACTTCTGTGCCGTGGAGTCCTGCGGCAAATGCACCCCGTGCCGCATCGGTTCGACCCGCGGCGTCGAGCTGCTCGACCAGATCCTCGCCGGCGGCGGTGGGGAGCGCGCACTGGAGCGACTTCAGGAGCTGTGCGAGCTGATGCTGCACGGTTCGCTGTGCGGCCTCGGCGGCATGACGCCGTTTCCGGTACAGAGCGCCCTGAAGCACTTTCGGGGCGATTTCAGCGCACGCGCGCAGCAATGATGGAGCTGCGGCCGGCGCCGGGCGCCGCCGCCGTCGGAGGCGTTCAGCATGTATGCAATCGACTATCACGATCACGGTACGCCGGAGCCGGCCGCAGCGGGCGAGCCGGTCACCCTGGAGATCGACGGACACGCGATCAGCGTGCCGGCCGGCACCTCGCTGATGCGTGCCGCGGCCCTCGCCGGCATCGCGGTGCCGAAGCTGTGCGCGACCGACACGCTCAAGGCATTCGGCTCGTGCCGCCTGTGTCTGGTCGAGATCGAGGGACGCAAGGGCTTCCCGGCGTCCTGCACCACGCTCGCCGAGGCGGGCATGAAGGTGCGCACCCAGTCGCAGAATCTGAGCCGACTGCGTCGCGGGGTCATCGATCTTTACGTCTCGGACCATCCGCTCGAGTGCGAGAACTGTGCCGCCGACGGACACTGCGAGCTGCAGTCGATGGCCGCAGAGGTCGGCGTGACCGAAAGCTCCTACGCGCCGGGCGCGGTGCACCGGCCGCTCGAGGTCGACCGCAGCAACCCGTATTTCCAGTTCGATCCCGAGCTGTGCATCGTGTGCTCGCGGTGCGTGCGTGCCTGCGACGACATTCAGGGCACCTTCGCGCTCACGGTACAGGGGCGCGGTTTCGATTCGAAGATCGTCGCGAGCCAGGCGCAGCCGTTCCTGGAATCCGAGTGCGTCTCGTGCGGCGCCTGCGTCGAGTCCTGCCCGACGGCGGCGCTGAGTGAGAAATCGCTCACGCAGGGTCGGGAGCGCACCCGCGCAGTGACCACCACCTGCGCCTACTGCGGTGTCGGCTGCAGCTTCAGCGCCGAGGTCGCCGGCCCGGACGAGGCCCCGCAAGTCGTGCGCATGGTGCCGAACCGCAACGGCCATGCCAACCACGGCCACGCCTGCGTCAAGGGGCGCTTTGCCTACGGCTACGCGATGCACGCCGATCGTCAGTTGAAGCCCCTGATCCGCGCCAACATCCACGATCCGTGGCAGGAGGTGTCCTGGGAGGAGGCGATCGCGCATGCCGCCCGCGAAATCCGCCGCATCCAGGCGCGCTACGGCCGCGATTCGGTCGGCGGCATCACCTCCTCGCGCTGCACCAACGAGGAGACCTTCCTGGTGCAGAAGCTGGTCCGCGCCGCGTTCGGAACGAACAACGTCGATACCTGCGCGCGCGTGTGCCATTCGCCGACCGGCTACGGCCTGAAGAGCACGATCGGGGAGTCGGCCGGTACGCAGGCGTTCACCTCGGTCGCCGAGGCCGATGTGATTCTGGTCATCGGTGCGAATCCGACCGATGGCCATCCGGTATTCGCCTCGCAGATGAAGCGCCGGCTGCGCGAGGGCGCCAAGCTGATCGTCATCGATCCGCGTGCCATCGGTTTGGTGCGCAGTCCGCATATCGCAGCGGACCTGCATCTGCAGCTGCGGCCGGGCACCAACGTGGCGGTGCTCAATGCGCTCGCGCACGTCATCGTGACCGAGGGGCTGACGCGCGAGACGTTCGTCGCCGAGCGTTGCGAGTTGCCGTCATACGAGCGCTGGAAGTCGTTCGTCTCCGAGGCACGCAACTCACCCGAGGCGCTCGCCGAGGTCACCGGCGTGGCGCCCGAGCAGGTGCGCCGCGCCGCGCGTCTCTACGCCACGGGCGGCAACGGCGCGATCTATTACGGTCTCGGTGTGACCGAGCACAGCCAGGGATCGACCGCGGTGATGGCACTCGCCAATCTCGCCATGGCGACCGGCAACCTGGGCCGCGAGGGCGTCGGGGTCAACCCGCTGCGCGGCCAGAACAACGTGCAGGGCTCGTGCGACATGGGCTCGTTTCCCCACGAGTTCAGCGGCTATCGCCACGTGTCCGATCCGCAGGTGCGCGGGCTGTTCGAGCAGGCCTGGGGCGTATCGCTCGATCCGGAGCCGGGACTGCGCATCCCGAACATGTTCGAAGCGGCGCTCGATGGCACGTTCCGCGGGATGTACGTGCAGGGAGAGGATTTCGTGCAGTCCGATCCCGATACGCATCACGTCGCGAGCGCCATGGCGGCGATGGAGTGCGTGATCGTGCAGGACCTGTTCCTGAACGAGACGGCGAAGTTCGCGCATGTCTTCCTGCCCGGTTCCTCGTTCCTGGAGAAGGATGGCACTTTCACCAATGCGGAGCGGCGCATCTCGCGAGTCCGCCAGGTCATCCCGCCGCGTGCCGGATATGCCGACTGGGAGGTCACCGTGCTGCTCTCGAGAGCGCTGGGCTACCCGATGGACTACCGCCATCCGTCCGAGATCATGGACGAGATTGCGCGCCTGACGCCCACCTTCGCCGGGGTCTCCTACGAGAAGCTCGACCGGCTGGGCAGCATCCAGTGGCCGTGCAACGAGGCGGCGCCCGAGGGCACTCCCACCATGCACGTCGGGCAGTTCGTGCGCGGCAAGGGCCGCTTCTACACAACCGAGTACGTGCCCACCAGCGAGCGGGTCAACAGCCGCTTCCCGCTGCTCCTGACGACCGGCCGGATTCTGTCGCAGTACAACGTCGGGGCGCAGACCCGGCGCACCGACAACGTGGTCTGGCACGCCGAGGACGTGCTGGAGATCCACCCGCACGATGCCGAGACCCGCGGCATCGCCGATGGCGACTGGGTCGGTCTCACCAGTCGTACCGGCGAGACGGTGCTGCGTGCCCGGGTCAGCCAGCGCATCGCCCCCGGCGTCGTGTACACGACCTTCCACTTCCCTCAGACCCAGGCCAACGTAGTCACCACGGAGAACTCCGACTGGGCGACGAACTGCCCCGAATACAAGGTCACCGCCGTGCAGGTGGTGCGCATCACCCAGGCGGAGGCGTGGCGCGCGCGTGCGGCACTCGAGCGCTCGCTGACCCGGCCGCGCGATGCGGTGCATGCCTGAGTCCGCGACCGGTGCGCACGGTGCCGTCGTGCAGATCGAGGTCGAGCGCTGGCGTGCCGGGACGCTCGAGCACGCCGTCGACCAGGTCGCCGAGGAGGTGCCGGTGGCGCTGGTCTACGAGGATGTGCCGCATGGGGTGATGCTGGCGACCCCGGCCGATCTGGAAGACTTCGCCGTGGGCTTCACCTTGAGTGAGGGATTGGTGGAGCGACCCGAGGAGATTCGCGGTGTGGCGGTGCGCCCCGCGGGCGAGTCGATCGAGATCCGCCTGAGCGTTGCCTGGGAACGCTTCACCGCACTTCTCGAGCGGCGGCGCCGGCTGACCGGGCGCACCGGCTGCGGCCTGTGCGGCGTGGAGACGGCCGAGCAGGCCGTACGCACGCTGGCGCCGCTCACCGGCGGCCCGACGGTCAGCGTGCGCGAGCTGCATGCGGCCATCGCAGCGCTCGGGCCGCGCCAGCCCCTCAACGCGCTCACCGGCAGCGTGCATGCGGCCGCCTGGGTCCGGCCCGCAGTGGGCATCGAGACGGTGCGCGAGGACGTCGGCCGTCACAATGCGCTCGACAAGCTGATCGGCGCACAGGTGCGCGCCGGGGCGGACCTCGCCGGCGGCTTCGTGCTGCTCACCAGTCGCGCGAGCTTCGAGATGGTGCAGAAGTGCGCCGCGGTGGGCATCAGTTTCATCGCCGCGCTGTCGGCGCCTACGGCGCTCGCGGTGCGCGTCGCCCGCCAGACCGGCGTGACCCTCGTCGCCTTTGCGCGCGAGCAGCAACACGTCGTTTACGCGCATGGGCACCGCCTGCGCGAGAATTGAGGAGATAACCGACCGTCATGAACATAGAGCTGCTGGTTAAGATGGCGAACGAGATCAGTACGTTCTTCGCGAGCGAGTCGCCGCCGGCCCAGGCCGCAGAGGATGTTGCCCAGCACCTGCGCCGCTTCTGGGAGCCGCGCATGCGCCGGCAGATCATCGCCCACCTGCGCGCCACGGATGGTGCGGGGTTGAACGAGCTGGCGCGCCGCGGCATCGAGGTGCTCGCGGCCGCAGAGCCGCAACCGGCCTGAGCGGCCCGGGCCACAAGGTCGCCTGGAGTTTGGAGGCCGATTGGGTTAGAATAAAAAGCTGACCCATACGACCTGATACGGCATGACACACACTTTCCCGACGGGCGGGGTGTCACGCAGCGGTGAGAACATCCGCAAAGCCCTGATTTGCGGCTCGGTGGCGTTCGATTCCATCATGCGCTTCGAGGGCCGCTTCCG
>JAKADE010000239.1 GCA_021820785.1 Pseudomonadota bacterium | reverse complement strand
GCCCTCGAGGGGCGTGCGCTCAGCGCCTACGAACTGCTCGAGCGGCTGCGTCCCGAGGATGGGCGCTCGACGCCGGCCGGCATCTACCGCGCGCTCGAGTACCTCATCGAGGCCGGGCTCGTGCATCGGCTCGAATCCACCCGCTCGTTCATCCTCTGCGATCTCACCGAGCCGCCGGCGGCGCCCCATGCCGGGCAGCTGCTGATCTGCCGCGGCTGCGGGAGCGTGGCGGAGACCGAGGATGCGCGCCTCACCGAGGCGGCCGAGCGGCTGGGCGCGGCGCATGGGTTTGCGATCGATGCGCGGGCCGTGGAGCTGACCGGACTGTGCGGGCGCTGCCGCGCCGGCGCACGCCGCGGGCGGCGCCCCGCGCCGGCGGATGAGCATTCGGACTGACGACGGAGGACTGCGACATGACTGAGAGCCGAAAGATGCCCCGAGGCGCGATCCTCGCACTGTGTGCCCTGGCCTGTGCCACGGTGCTGACGGTCCCCCCGCGGGCGCAGGCGCGCTCCGCGTCCTACACCGCGATGAGCGGCAATCCGTGCGCGGGTGCGCCGAGCGGCGCGCCGGGGCCGGCGTTCATGCACATGATTCTGCATCCCGGTGCGCGCTTCCAGCTGCCGCCGCAGTCGGCGCAGCAGAAGGCGAGTGCGCAGCGCGCTGCAGACCGCCAGCGGGCGCGGGATTGGGCGGATCTGTGCCGCTACCAGGCTGCGGATGAGGCGCTGACGCACCGAGCGCGCGTCGTGTTCATGGGGGATTCGATCACGGACTTCTGGTCGGACGCCGAACCGGCCTTCTTCACCCACGGCATCGTGGACCGCGGCATTAGCGGCCAGACGAGCGCCCAGATGCTGGTGCGGTTCTGGCCGGACGTGATTGCGCTGCACCCGAAGGTGGTGCAGATCCTCGCCGGTACCAACGATATCGCTGGTAACACCGGTCCGACCAGCGAACAGCAGTACGAGAATGACATCCGCGCGATGGTGACGCTGGCCGAGGCTCATCACATCCACGTCATCATCGGCTCGATGCCGCCGGCGGTGCGCTTCTGGTGGGCACCGAAGTACCACCCGGCCGCCGAGATCCGCCGGCTGAACGCCTGGCTGCGTGCCTACGCCGCCCGGCATCGGCTGCGCTTCGTCGACTACTACGCGCATCTGGTGAGCCCGAGCGGACGCTTCCGCAAGAGCCTCTCCAACGACGGCGTGCATCCGAACCGCAACGGGTACAAGGTGATGAGCGCGCTCGCGCGCCAGGCCCTCGAGGCGCCCTGGCCGCACTCCCCGGTGCAGAGCGCAGGGCGTTGAGCAAGTGCGCCGGTGCGAGCGCGCCGGCGCGGATCGGTTACTCCGTATGGACGCGCCCGGCGCGCCATCCGACAGTCGCGTGAACCTGATTTCGAACAGGTGACCGCGGACCGGCATCGGTCGGCCCACGCGGTGGCGCGCGGAGGGTGTCGGTGCGACTCGGGTCGTGGACTGCCGGATCAGTTCGCCGCCGGGCAGTGCGGCTCGGCGTCGGATTGCTCGTCTGGAACGGTGTGGCGTGGCTCTGGGCCGTGCTGGTGTTCCGCGCGTACCCGCTGCTCCTCGGTACGGCGCTGCTCGCGTACGGCTTCGGCCTGCGCCATGCGGTCGATGCGGATCACATTGCGGCCATCGACAACGTCACCCGCAAGCTGCTGCAGCGGGGTCGCGATCCACTGGCCGCGGGCCTGTACTTCTCACTCGGCCACTCTACGGTGGTGACAGGTCTCACCGTGGCCGTGGTGATCGCCTCGGTGCACCTGAGCGGCGCGCTGGCGCATCTGAAGGCCTTCGGGACCGTGCTGAGTGCGGCGGTCTCGGCCATCTTTCTGTGGGCGATCGCGGCGGCCAATCTGGCGACCCTCGCCGGCACGTGGCGCGCGTTGCGTGCGGCACGGCAGGGCGTGGAGCTCGCAGCGGCTGCGCCCGTGCCGGGCGGTTTACTCGCCCGGGTGTGGCGCCGCGTCTTCGGCCTGATCGGCCACAGCCGGCAGATGTACGGGGTCGGCGTGCTGTTCGGCCTCGGCTTCGATACGGCCACGGAGATTGGAATGCTCGGCGTCTCGGCGCTGAGCGTCGCCCGCGGGCTTTCGCCCTGGGCGGTGCTGGTGCTCCCGGCGCTGTTTTGCGCGGGCATGGTGCTGATCGACACCGCCGACAGCGTGGCCATGGTGAGCGCCTATGGCGGCGCGCTCATTCCGGCGGTGCGCACGCTCTACTACAACCTGACGCTGACCGCGATGTCCGTGCTCGTCGCTCTGTGCATCGGCGGCCTCGAGGTCCTGGGGCTCGTCGGGACCACTCTGCGCCAGCACGGCGCACTCTGGCAGCTCGTCGCCGCCGCGAACCATCATTGTAGTGCGGTGGGGATCGCCATCGTCGGGCTGTTCGCGCTCGGATGGGGGGGCTCGGTGCTGCTCTATCGGCTCGGCGGCTACGAGACGGCGTAGCGGGCCGGTAGCCACGGACCGGACGGCAGGAGGAGGGTTCGAGCGGCGCCACGATCGCTGCGCGTAAGTGCGCAGGGTGGCTCGAGAGGAACGGCCCGCTCGCGTGAAGATGCGAGGAGGCCGCTGCGGTCAAGGACCGCAGCGGCGCTCGGCCTCAGAGCAGCTCAGCTGCGAGCGTTGTAAGACGCGCACCAGCCGTCGGCGCTGACCGAGTAGCCGGCATAAATCTGGCAGCCGGCATAGCCGGATTTCTCACCGGGGGTGCCGAGGAAGAAGCGGCACGTCGCGCAGCGGTCTCCCGGCTTGAACGTCGGGAATTTCTTGCGGTCGACGTTGCTGGCATGCGCACGGTAGCCCAGCGACTTCGCGAGTGGATCGCTCTCGGACAAGTGCGGCAGCTTCTCACCGGCGGCAGACGCGGTACGCGGTCGCAGACCGACCACCGCAACGGATGCCGCGATGGCAGCCGAGGCGAGAAATGCGCGGCGAGAGGGATCAGTTTGGTTCTTCGAGTCGGACACAGGACACCTCCATATCGGCGGGTGCGGCAAGTATCGGTCAAGCGTTGCCGTGGTGGCAACCGCGACGGTACGCGAGATGTACCTATGGCATGTTCTTGGGCATTGCGTGTACCCGGTGCGCAAGCGGCTGATTCGGCAGGTCCGGTGCGGAACTAGCGGGCCCGGCGCAGGGTGAGGTTGATGCGCTGGCGTCCGAGCCTGGGGTGTTGCCCGTCGGCGACAGGCGCCACCCCGTGGAAGGCGAGTCGCGCCGGACCGCCCCAGACGACGACGTCGCCGTGGGCCAGCGGGAGGCGCAGCGGCCGATCCCGGCGCGTCTGCCCTCCAAAGAGGAAGATGGCGGGCAACCCCAACGAGACCGAGACGATGGGGGCGCTGACATCGCGCTCGTCCCGATCCTGGTGCAGGGACATGCGGGCACCGGGGGCGTAGGCATTGATCAGGCAGGCATCGGGCTCGAAGGGCGCAAAGCCGGCGGCCCGGGCCGCCGCCGCGGCCAGGTCCCGAAAGGCGGCGGGCAGCGCGGGCCAGGGCTCACCGCTTTGCGGATCCGTCTCGCTGTAGCGGTAGCCCCGCCGGTCCGAGACCCACCCCAGCGGGCCGCAATTGGTCATGGCGACGGACATCTGCTGGCCACCAGGGGTCGTCAGATGCCGCAACGGTGCCGCGGTCGTGATGCGGGCGATCGCCTCCAGCAGCGCGTCCTCGCAGGGGAGGGCGAACCCTTCCAGCCAGGTGAGCCCTTCGGGCAGGGGAATCGGGGCGGCGGTCCGGCTGAAGAGGTCGGGTTCGAGCATGTGGAGAGGGAATTCGGTGAAGGATCGAGTGGCGCATTGCGCGAGTCACGGGCCAGGTGCCGCCGCAGTCTCGAGCGTGCACGGCGCCATTCATCGAGGTCAATCCTCGTGGCCCGGACCCGGTGCGTTATTTGCGCAGTGCTCGAGGGGCCGCCTCGGGCCACTGAATTATTCCATCCTTGGGCCCGGCCCATGGACTTCCGAAGGGCTCACGATGACAGCGATGGTCGGTCTCGTCGGGCACGGCGTGAAGGCGTTGGTGGACATGATGGCGCTCCCGGCGGTGCTCCGCTGCTTTGAATTGCCGCTCGGTCGATACGCCGATCTCAATCCTCGAGCGGGCAACGCTCACTTGTTCGCAGCATGCTCATGGACGGTGTGCCAACGTGACCGTCGCGTTGATCACATCCGTCTCGCGCCGATAGAAGTGAAAGCCATGGGGAGCTCTCAGTTGAGGATTGGGTGCGCCGCCCGAGCGCGTTGGCCGGATACGCCGTCTTTTTGAAAGAAGGACTTCAGCTCCGCCGTTATGCCTCGTCCAGGAGTTCGTCAACGGTCGGGTTGCCCAGGGTGGCGAACCGCTGGGCGGTGTAGTCCCCGCGCCCAGAGTCAACTTGCCAAAGAAAACGAGCCATGCCGACCCGCCGGAGCCCGTCGAGGGTCGCGCTGCCGCCGTCGATCGCTTCCACCGACGCGTTCAGGGTTCAAGCGCCTCTGGAGGGCATTTTGCCGGATTCTCGGCCCGTGCAGTGAGTCTGGCACTTTTTCGGAGGGGATGGGCGCGCAGCCGATCATCGGTGAGCAAAAGAACCTCCGTGCCGGTGTTCTCGGCGCAGGCCCGATGGCCACTCCACGTTCACCGTTGTCGTACCGCGCCGAATCTCGAGTCGAATCCGCGCGTCCGACCTCGAGGGGCTCTCCACGGCCAGAGGAATGGAACGTTGGGCGTCGATCGAGGGAGGCAGTGCGTTGGGACGGGGGTTCCTTCGAGGCGCGCCTGTCGCGCTGTCAGCTTCCGCCGCCGACCGACGCAGCGGGTTCGCGTTCACCGACCATGCCAGCGCCACCGCCGCGATCGATACCCCCGGCTGCGGACAAGCCGCTACCGCCTCGGCTTTAAACTCTGCGCGGTGCCGGCGTCGCCGTCGTCGTTCGATCATCATGGTGTTCACGTGTCCACCGCGGATTTGGTGGACACGTATGCTCTTACCGTTGGGTCTCAACGGGAAGGTGGGTTCCCCGGACGCTCACTTGGGTTGCTCGCCGGACTCGGCTCATATGTCCCGCCCGTCGAACATGGGCGGCAACTCCAGGCGGTGCTCGGCGGAGCCGCTCTCGCCCGCTGCTCCAGCCAGCTCTGCATGGCGCCGGGGTCTAAGCACTGCTGCTGCGAAATGTACGAGAGAGACGACTGATGGGTGCAGAACTCAGTCTTGCCGTGATCGATTCTTGGGGTGTATCCGTCGCTCTCGGCCCTGAGCAACAATCC
>JAKADE010000238.1 GCA_021820785.1 Pseudomonadota bacterium | reverse complement strand
AGCTCCACGGTGTCGGTCACGGTGTCGTGCAGTCCGGCGAGCACTACGGTGTGCTCGGGCAGCTCGATGCCCTGTTCGGCGAGGCCGCGACGCACGTCCGCATCGTTGAGCAGGTCGGCGAGGATCCGGGCGTTGACGTCGCCGCTGTGCCCCCCGCACGCGCCGCAGGCGAGGGCGGCGGCCTGCGGGTTGTTCGACGTGCGCGCGCCATGTCCCACGAGCACGAGCAGGCGGGCCCAGGGGCGCTCGATGCCCATGGCGCGCACGACCCGCGCCGCGAGCTGCACGTGTTGGGCCCGTGTCTGCGGGTCGTTGCCGGTCAAGTGAGGGCGCAGGGCGGCGTGCGCGGCTCGACCGAGTCCGCTGCGCGCCGCGCGGTCCGCTGTGCGCCCGAACGTGCGCGCAAGCAGTGTCGGCAGGTACGTGAGGCCGAGGATCTCCACCGTACTGAAGGCCCCGGTCGGCATGCGCGAGAAGGGCCCCAGGCTCGCTCCGCGCCGCAGTGACCGCCGGCGCCGGTCGGCGAGACGTTCATCCTCGGCAGCGTTGCCGCTCGTGTCGCTGGCCGCGAGCGTGGGGGCGAGCAGCGCCGGCAGTTGCGGTCGCTCGAGCGACGTGCCGAGCGGGGTGTAGCGCAGGGGCAGTCCGAAGAACCCCGCGAAACCATAGGTGCGCACGCCGTCATCGGCTTGCTCCACGGCGCGACGCATGCGCTCCGAGCGCACGTCGATGCAGAAGACGAGCTGGGCGTGCGGCGGCGCCGGGTGTGCCGCGCCGGTCGTTGCGCTCCCGGTGCGCAGTGCGCCGAAGAGCCGGGTCTGATACGCAATCTCGTGCGCGCGCTGCCAGAGCAGATCGACGCTGAGCGCCGCGGCGGGCTCGGCGCGCACCGCAGTGTTCCAATGCTCGAGCCAGTCGCGCCACACCGAGCGCTCATCGTGCCGGCCGTCGTGCAGCAGGGCTTCCCAGGCGAGACGGATCACCAGCAGGTGCGCAAGGTGTGCATCGTCCCGGCCGGCGAGTGCCGCTTCCCAGCGCAGGTAGGCGCACCACGCGGCCCAGCCGCCGATGCGCCCGGCCACGACCTCGAGCAGCTCCGCCAGCTGGGCATCGCGCACGGCCAGCCGATCGAGCGCCCAGTCCAGGGCCGCGTCGGCCTCGTGCGGCAGTTCGGCGACGCGGGCCTGCAGCGCGGCGAAACGCCGATCCTCGCGCAGTGCCGCGCGCCAGTACGCGAACAGCCCGGCCGGCCGCGCCAGCGACCCGTCCCGCTGCAGCTGATCGAAGTAGGCGGCACAGGTCTCGCTGATCTGCTGCGTGATGCGCTGGCGCCAGGGGAATGCCTCGCGCCGGCTCGGGTCGCCGTCGAGCCGGTCGCTGAGCAGCGGCACGGCGTCCTCGGCGGGAGCGGGCGCCTCGAGGGCGCGGACCGCGGCCGCAATGCCCGGGATCACGGACTGTTCGCGCAGGGCCTGCTCGAGGTGGGCCGGCTGGATCTGTCCGCGCTCCCAGAGGCGCAGGTACTGCGCACGTGTCCACGTCAGGGGTGTTGCGTACAGACGCCGCAACCGCTCGGCGGCCGTGGCGAAGGGCAGTGTCCGATAGCCCCAGTAGGGGCTGACCGCGACCTGTCGATCGATCGGCCAGGCCGGTGCGACGGTGCGGCAGGCGGCCTCGAGCGCCGCGCGGCGCAGGTCCGGCGTGCCCTGGGGCAACGCCGGGGCGCTCGCGCCGCTCAAGCGGTCCCGCCTTCGCGCTGCGCCAGCCACTGACCGAGCGGCCCGTGCAGCCTGCGCCCATCGCGCCAGGGCCATCGAGAGGTGACGAGCCGCGTGACCGGTTCGTCGAGGAAGTATCCGGCCGCCGCCCAGGCGTACAGCCGCGCGTGCCGGGTCGCGCCGCCGGTGCGCCAGAGACGCCCCTGCACCCCGTACAACAGGAGCAGACAGAGCGCGCCGTACCCGGCCAGCAGCGGCGCGGGGTGGCCCGACGGAACCCCGAGCCCCTGCGTCACGGTCAGATGCCAGAGCAGATACAGCTGCACGGCGAGCGTGGCCGCCACGAGGTTGCGGCTGCGCGTGAGGGGATCGTCACCGCCGTCCCACAGCAGCGTCGCGACACCGACCGTGCACAGCACCAGTGCGATCCACGGCACCGCCGGGGCGTGCAGTACGGTGTGCCACAGCTGCGCGGAGAGCGCGACGAGGCCCCCCGCCACCACCAGTCCCAGCACGGGGGCGACGGGGTTGCGCGGGAGCGGGGCGGGCCGCATCCGCGCCACGGTGCTGTCACGCACCGCTTCGCCGGAGCAGAGGAATGCGTGCGCCTTGTACAGCGCGTGCCCGAGCAGATGCAGCAGCGCCAGGCCATACAGGCCCAGTCCGCATTCGGCGGCCATCAGTCCCATCTGCGAACAGGTCGACCAGGCGAGGCGTCCCTTCAGTGACGGAGAGGTCATCAGGGTGAGCCCGGCGAGCGCCGCAGTGCTGCTGCCGACGATGACCAGCAGCCCCTGGGCGGGCAGTGAGGCGCTGATGAGCGGTGCGAGGCGGATCAGGACGTAGCCGCCGAGGTTGACGACGCCCGCGTGCAGCAGAGCCGAGACGCTGGTCGGGGCCTCCATGACCTGCACCAGCCAGCCGTGCAGGGGCAGCTGGGCGGACTTCAGGAGCACGGCCGCCGCGAGCAGCACCGCGGCGCACTGCAGGTCGGTGCCGGCGGCGCCGTGCACCGCGATCAGCCGGGCCAGGGACGTCAGCCCGAGGGTATGCCAGTGCCGGTAGAGCAGCACCGCCGCGCCGAGCAGGCAGGCCTCGGCGAGGCGGCTGGCGAGGAACTTCTTGCGGGCCGCGATGCGCGCCGCCGGACGTTCGCGGTAGTGCGTCAGGAGCGGATGCAGCGCGAGGCTGCTGGCGGCCCAGGCGAGCACCAGCACGGCGAAATTGCGGGCCGCCACCACCGCGCTGACACCGGCGAGCGTCAGCAGCAGCGCGCACACGAAGCGCCGCTCGCCGGGCTCGGCGGCGAGATTGCCCCGCGAGTAGCGGGCAATGACCCAGCCGAGAAAGGCGATCAGGGTCATCACGGCCGCCGCCGGTCCGTTGTGCGGACCGATCAATCCTCCCGGCACCAGGTGGCTGAGATCGCCGGCGAGCGCCGCGCCGAGCGCCCCCCCCGAGGCCCAGGCCAGCGCCTGCCAGCGCCAGCGGCGCGGCAGCGCGGCCGCCGCGCCGAGCAGATACAGCAGCGGGACGAGCCAGGCGGTCCAGTGCGGATGATGCGTCATGCGGACTCCGGAAATTGCGACGGCGCGAGTATCCGTGGATGCCCGGTCACTGTAAAATAGAAGAAACAGAACGATTCGTTCTGGAAAAGAGAACATGCGCAACCTGAACTTCCGCCACCTGCTGTATTTCTGGACCGTCGCGCAGCGCGGCCACCTGACTCAGGCCGCCGCGGCGCTGCGCGTGTCGCAGTCGGCGCTCTCGGCGCAGATCCGTCAGCTCGAGACGTATCTCGGCCGGCCGCTGTTCGAGCGGTCCGGCCGCTCGTTGCAGCTGACGGAGTTCGGCGCCGTGGTGCTCGACTACGCCGACAGCATCTTCGGCCTGGGTCAGGAGCTGATGGCCACCGTGCGCGGTGGACTCGGGCAGCGCCAGCAGCACCTGCGCGTCGGGGCAGTGGCCACGCTGTCACGCAACTTCACGGAGAACCTGCTGCGTCCGTTGTTCACCCGTCCGGAGATCCGCCTGACGCTGCAGTCGGGCAGCCTGGCGGAATTGCTCGAGCAGCTGCGCGTGCACAACCTGGATGTGCTGCTCTCGAATCGCCCGGTGGTGGCCGAGAGCGAGCGGCCGTGGCGCTGCGTGCCGCTCTCGCGCCAGTCGGTGTGCCTGATCGGGCCGCCGCGCGCCGAGCGGCGAAGGTTGCGGCTGCCGGAGGATCTCGCCGGCATGCGCCTGGTGCTGCCCGGACCGAACAGTGACATACGCACCCAGTTCGATGTGTGGTGCGAGCGCAGACACATCACCGTCGAGGTGGCCGCGGAGGTCGACGACATGGCGATGCTGCGGCTCTTCGCGCGCGACTCCGGCGCGGTCGCCGTCCTGCCCGAGGTGGTCGTCCAGGACGAGCTGCGCGAGGGCCGGCTGCAGCGGTACTGCGCGATTCCCGGGGTGTTCGAGCACTTCTACGCCATCACTGCCTTCCGGCACAGCCCCTCGCCGCTGGTGCAGCAGCTGCTCGCACGAACGCGCCCGAAGTAGACGGCCGGGCGCTCCGGCAGGAGCGCGCCGGGCAGGACGCGGACCTGGGGGTGTGCGGTCGGGTGGAGGCGCTCGCAGGACCCGCATCGCGTGGGGATGCGCGGTGCGCCTGACGGGCTGCCGCACCGGGCGGCAATGTCGGGTGCGCGCGAGGAACGGAGGGACTGGAGCAGGGCCGCGGCACCGGACACCCCTGCGACGGACCGGCCATGCGCGGCAACTGCCCCGACG
Source organism: Pseudomonadota bacterium (assembly GCA_021820785.1). The sequence continues at coordinate 798 of JAKADE010000238.1, read as the reverse complement.
TCGGCGTGCGCGCCGCGGTGCCGTGACTGCGGCCCGATCAGGGCCGGGCGGTTCCCGTCACAGCGGCGTCGTGCGCAATCCCGCACGCTGCAGTTCCGTGCGCAGCGCGTCCTGCTCGCGCCGTTCGCGGGCATCGATGTGCACGATGCGCTCGTCCAGGTGCTCGAGGTAGCCGGCCGTGTCCACGACGATGACCAGTCGTTCCCAGCGGCTCGGGGGCCAGAGCAGATCCGCCGAGCGTCGGGTCAGTGCCTGGAGGCGACGCGAACGCAGCGCCGCCCGGTGGTGCTCGGCGGTCCCGGATGGCCACAGGCGCAGCGCCATGTCGGTGCCGGTGGCGCTGACCGCGAGGGTGTCGCCGTGCTCCAGCGCCGCGGCGGCCGCGCGGCAGCCGGTCACACGGCGCGCGCTCAATGCGCTGCCGTGCGAGGTACAGGTCTGTTGCAGGGCCATCAGCGCATCGAGCGGCGTCTGGTTGGCGAGCATGTACTGGAGCTGACCGGTGGCGATGAAGTAGCTTTCTCCGCCGATGCGGTGCAACGCCTCGGCGAGGCGCGCGAACAGTTCCGTGGCATGAACGTCGACGTAGCGCGTCATCCCGATCGCTCCGAGCGCGGCCTCGATGCCGCGGGCGTCGTTCGAACGGACCGAGGTTTGCAGCGCATCGAACCAGCCGATGCCGTTGCTCGGGTCCAGCGCGCGCAGCCGGGCATCGAGCGCCGGGATGTCGCAGGGCGCGTGCCAGGCCTGGCAGAGGTTCTTCTCGAGCAGCACGAGACTTGCGGAGTGCGGTCGTGC
>JAKADE010000237.1 GCA_021820785.1 Pseudomonadota bacterium | reverse complement strand
CGTTCTTTGCCGCAATCGATCGCACGCATGAACTCTATCGCGACAGCGGCAGAAAGCTCGTCGTGGCCAATTTCGCCAATATCCTCATCGCCATCCTGGCGCCGACGGCGCGGCGATTGATGTGCGACATCTCGCCCTGCGGCGCCGGCCGAGCCTTCGTTGCTCTGTCCGCGGACGGCAACCTCTATCCCTGCAGTGAATTCATCGGCCTGCCCCGGTTCAATGGGGGGCATTTGTTGGCCGATGGTGGCATCGATGCGGCATTGACCTCGGATGCCTTCAGATCCGTGACCGGACGGAACGTCGATGCCTTCAGTCCGTGCGATGAGTGCGCAATCCGTCAGTTCTGCGGCTCGCCCTGTCCGGCCGAGGCGCACGAACTGAACGGGGGGATGGGCGGCACGGGCGCCTTTTGCACCTTCTACAGGGAGCAGGTCAATTACGCCCTGCGCTTGATTGCCGATGGCAAAGCCAACGATTACCTGTGGAGCGGCTGGGACGATGGCACCGAGACCCTCTTCGACCTCGCGCACTGAAGCGCCCCCAAGCGTTGCCGCACAAATTGACGCCGCCCCTGCTCTAACGTACCGCGAGCCCGTCAACGACAGACCCCGCCCGTATGAGCACATGACCTGCGACGGCAGGACCAATGGACCTAAGGGGGACATCTGGCTACGGACCTCACTCAGGCGCCTACGTGGAACCGAAGCGAGCCGCACCACATCTCTTGCGCAGCCCAATTCATCGGGGTACGCTCTCTACCGTCTCAGGTGGTCCAGGAAATCACTTTTCCTGGACTGAAACGGGAAACCGGTGCGCGTCCGCTCTGCGGATGCAAGTCCGGCGCTGCCCACGCAACGGTAAGCGAGCCAGAGACCGCGAAGAACCACTGTGCCATAGGCACGGGAAGGTGCGGTCTTCGGGACTTCAGGTCCACTCGCAAGCCCGGAGACCGGCCGGAGACACGCACTCGGCGACTCGCGTTGGGCGATGTCAGACCGGTTACGATATCTGCGTATCGCAGCCTTCTGTCGTCTCCGCACGCTCTCTCCGAGCCCATCTCGACGCACGTGGCGTGTGTAGGAGTAGACAGATGAAAATCTTGATTGCTGAGGCGCTTCCTCTCGAGACAGGCGCGCCTCGATTTCCGCCCGACAAGAACGCGACTTTATTCTCGCCGTTCTCACCCGGGTCCACGTTGCCACCTCACGACGCCCGACGCCACTGGCAGTGAATTCGGTCGTTACCCTAATCGGTGCGCCCAGGCTTTAACCTCGATTAGAGCCCGATGAGTACCCCAGGGACCTCGGTACCGATGAGTTCTCCCCTCTTCCCTCGCGAGAATTAGCTATTGGGCGCATGCCAGGAGGGGCGTGTGTCACTGCGCAATGCTGTGAGCATTGACGACCGAACGGCGCTCGATTGCAACGAACCTCGATCGCTGATGATTCTGCAATTCAAACACACTACGGTACAACAGCCCTGACCCCTTGCAGGAGCCGCTCTATGCTTGCTCAGAAATCAATCCGGCGCCTCGGCTTTCTGACGCTCGCCGCCACCATGGCGGCCACCCGCTTCGGTCACTACGGCACCGCGTGGGCACCACCTGATGCGTCGTGGGCGGTGTTTTTTATCGCGGGATTCTACCTAGCCTCCGAGTGGCGCTGGGCGCTTTCGGCACTGCTCGTTGAGGCCGTTGCGATCGACTTCGCCGCGATCCATTACTACGGCGTCAGCGACTATTGTGTCACGGCAGCGTATTGGTTCATCGTGCCCGCATACTCGCTCCTATGGCTTGGAGGCGCGTGGCTCAGCCGTCGCTACCAGAGGGTGCCTGGCGATCTCGGGCGACTCGCCGCCAGCCTAGCACTCTCGGTGAGCGGCTGTTTCCTGCTCACCGAGGGGAGTTTCTACTGGCTCGGCGATCGCATCGTGCATGCGAGCATCGCCGGCTGGTGGTCCAACTTCCATGCCTGGTACGGCTACTTCATGCTCGTCACCGGCGCCTATGTCGGCCTCGCAGCACTGGGTCACATCGCGGTGACCCGTCATTCTCCGGCGACAGTGCAGGTGCGAGTTCGTTGACGAGCGTTGTCTCTGGGAGCACACCATGCCAGAGCGAGCAGAGGACCGGTCTTCTTCAGCCGCAGATCCGGCTTCACGCCATCGCGAGCGGATGCGGCGTAGGAAAGCGGTGATGGATGCGCGCATCGCCGCGGCTTCGGAGCGGCGCGGTGTATTGCTGGTGCTCACCGGCAACGGCAAAGGGAAGAGTTCGTCCGCGTTCGGCATGGTCGCTCGGGCACTCGGGCACGACATGCAGGTCGGCGTGGTGCAGTTCATCAAGGGCAAGTACCTGACGGGGGAAGCGAGCTTCTTCCGGCGCTTGCCGCAGGTGCGCTTTCACATCATGGGCGAGGGCTTTACCTGGGAGACCCAGGACCGCGAACGCGATGTGCGGGCAGCGGAGGCGGCCTGGGAGATCTCGGCTGCGATGCTGCACGATCCGGCGCTCGCCCTCGTGGTGCTCGATGAGCTCAACATTGCGTTGCGTTACCGCTATGTCGAGATCGACACGATCCTCGATACCTTGTGCAGCCGACCACCCATGCAGCACGTCGTCATCACCGGGCGCGGAGCGCCTGCGGAGCTGATTGAACTGGCCGACACCGTGACGGACATGCGTATCGTGAAACACGCCTTTGACGCAGGCATAGGCGCACAGCGGGGAGTCGAGCTCTAGGCAGGGCGGCAACCCATGACGAGCGCTCAAGCATCAACGATCCTGATCTCGGCCCCAGCGTCGGGACAGGGAAAGACCACCGTGACAGCGGCGCTCGCCCGACAGGCTGTGCGCCAGGGCAAGCGGGTGCGTGTGTTCAAAACCGGTCCCGACTTCATCGACCCGATGATTCTTGCGCGAGCGGCCGGCCATCCCGTCTACCAGCTCGACCTGTGGATGGGCGGGCTTGCGCACTGCCGCAACCTTCTCTACCAGGCCGCAAGAGACTCTGACCTCGTTCTCATCGAAGGAGTGATGGGACTCTATGACGGCACTCCCTCGAGTGCCGAGCTCGCGCGCCGATTCAAATTGCCTCTGCTCCTCGTCATCGACGGCAGCGCCATGGCGCAAACCTTCGGTGCGCTTGCGCTGGGACTGAGGGTCTATGGTGAGGACCTCGCATTTTACGGCGTCGTGGCGAACCGCACGGCGGGCCCCGGGCACGCCGCCTTGCTCGCCGAGAGCCTTGCCGGGCCTGCCGCGGGCATTTCCTTTCTCGGCGCCCTGTGTGCCGATCGCGCCATCGAATTCCCCGATCGTCACCTGGGGCTGGTCCAGGCGCAGGAGATCACCGACCTCGACGCGCGAATTGATCGGGCCGCGCGGGCACTCGCCTCAATGCGAATCGAAGACATTCCTCAGGTGACGTTCCACGCGGACGTGGATCTCCATCCACCTCCACTTCTTGCCGGCGTCTCGATCGCAGTGGCCCACGACGCGGCACTCTCTTTCGTCTATCCCGCCAATCTCGACCTCCTGCAGGCGATGGGCGCCACAATCCGCTTTTTCTCGCCGTTACAGGACGTGCCGGCTCCGGCTGACGCCATCTACCTGCCGGGCGGCTACCCGGAACTCCATGCCGAACGGCTCGCGGCCAACCACCGTCTGCATGAGGCACTGCGCCGCCATGTCGAGGCCGGCAAGCCGCTGCTGGCTGAATGTGGCGGCATGATGCTGCTCTTCGAGCATTTGATCGATCTCGAAGGTCAGCGGCACGCAATGAGCGGAGTCCTTCCCGGTGAGACGGCCATGCAGCCTAAGCTTCAGGCGCTAGCGCTGCAGGGTGTGGAGCTGCCGCAGGGGGAGCTGCGCGGCCACAGCTTCCATCACTCACGCCTGCAGACCTCGCTCGAACCGTTGCGGCATGCGAGCACGCAGAGGGGTGGCTGCGGCGAAGCCGTATTCCGCCAGGGCGCGCTGACCGCAAGCTACATCCATTTCTACTTCCCCTCCAACCCTCAGGCCGCCGCGGCCCTGTTTAACCCTTGAGCCACTCCATCCACCGCTACGACGAGGCGGACCGCGCGGCGATTTACCGTGTGATTCGCGAGCGCCGCGATGTACGCAGCTTCGTGCGTTCGCCCATCGAGCCCGAGACGCTCGGGCGGATCCTGGAGAGCGCACATGCCGCCCCCAGCGTCGGCCTGTCCCAGCCCTGGCGGTTCCTGCGCATCACCGATCCAGGCATGCGCGTCGCGATTCACGCTCTCGTGCAAGAGGAGCGAGCGCGCACAGCCGATGCGCTCGGCGAGCGCCGCGATGAATTTCTGCGACTGAAGGTCGAGGGAATTCTCGATTGCGGTGAGCTGCTGGTTGGCGCCTTGCTAGCGGGTGGGACACGGGAGATCTTCGGACGAAGGACGCTCCCGGAGATGGACTTGGCGTCCGTGGCCTGCGCCATTGAAAACCTCTGGCTCGCCGCCCGCGCGGAAGGGCTGGGTCTGGGTTGGGTCTCGATGTTCGAGCCGCAGGCGCTCGCCGCCCTGCTGCGCTTTCCGCCCAATGCGCGCCCGATTGCGCTGCTGTGTCTCGGCCATGTGCAGGCGTTCGATCCGGCTCCGCGCCTCGCGATCGAGCGCTGGCGGCAGCCCCGGCCCCTGACCGACATGTTGTATGAGAATCGCTGGCCGGAGGACGCAGAATGAGCCTGGGGCCGCGCCGCATCGTCTGCCTCACCGCGGAGAGCACGGAAACACTGTACCTTCTGGGTGAGGAGGATCGCATCGTCGGCATCTCCGGGTTCACCGTGCGGCCGCCGCGAGCGCGGCGTGAAAAGCTCAAGATCTCCGGGTTCACGAGCGCAAAGATCGAGCGGATCGTCGAGCTTGAGCCGGACCTCGTGCTCGGATTCTCCAATCTGCAGGCCGACATCGCCGCCGAGCTCGCCCGCCAGGGGCTCGAGGTGCACATTTTCAATCAGCGCAGCGTCGAGGAGATTCTCGGTTTTATCGGCATGCTCGGTCGGATGGTCGGGGTGCCAGAGCGCGCGCAAGCACTGATCGAGGGGTTGCGCGGCGGACTCGAGGCGGCCCGCCGCGCAGCACTCGAGCTGCCGTGCCGACCACGCGTGTATTTCGAGGAATGGGATGACCCGCTGATCGGCGGTATCCGCTGGACAGCGGAACTCATCGGGATCGCCGGCGGCGAGGACTGTTTCCCGGAGCTCTCGATACGACCGGGGGCCAAGAATCGCGTCATCGCCGACCCGCTCGATGCGGTCCGACGCGCCCCTGA
>JAKADE010000236.1 GCA_021820785.1 Pseudomonadota bacterium | reverse complement strand
ACGGTCCGCTGCGCGCCGCGCTCGCCGCCGAGGTGCGGCGACTCGGCTTGCACGACCGGGTCCGCTTCAGCGGGTCGATGACGCACCGGGAGCTGCTCGGACGCTATCGGCAGGCCGACCTGTTCGTGCTCGCGCCGCGGATCGCGGAGGACGGGGACCGTGACGGCATCCCGAACGTCATCGCCGAGGCGATGGCGGTCGGCGTCCCGGTCGTGGCGAGCGACGTGTCGGGCATTCCGGAGCTGGTTCGCCACGGACAGACGGGATTGCTCGCGCCGTCGCGCGACCCGGTCGCGCTCGCGGCGGCGATGCGCCGGATGCTCGCCGATGCGCCGCTGGCTGAGAGTCTCGCCCGAAGCGCCCGCGCGGTGCTCGCCCGCGAGTTTGATCTGTGGCAGACCACCCGCGGTCTGCATGCTCTGATGGACTGCGACTCATGCTGCGCGGACGAGGCTGCGAAGCAACGGCCGGTGCAGGGCAGTCTGCCCGGCGCTGCGGCCGTTGCCGGGGAAGGTGCGCCGTGAGGCTCCTGTATCTGAACTTCGATCAGGGCATCCCGGTGCTCGGCGACAAGGGTGCCTCGGTGCACGTGCGCGAGTTCGTCAGGGCCGCTGCCGCCTTGGGTCACGAGGTGCTGCTGGTGTGCGCGCGGCTCGGCAGCGGCAACGAGGCGCCGCCGGTGTCGATTGCGCAGGTGGCGCCCGACCCGGCCGTGCAGCTCTCCGGCCTCGAGTCGATGGCCGCTGATGCGGCGCTTCTGGCCGGCGAGCGTGCCAAGATCGCCTACGACGGCGCCCTCCCGGCGCGCCTCGAGCAGCTGCTCGAGGCGCGCCGCTTCGTGCCGGACTTCATCTACGAGCGGCACGCGCTGTTTGGCAGCGCCGGGGCACGGATCGCCGAACGCATCGGCTGCCCGCGCATTCTCGAAGTCAACGCGCCGCTCGTCGATGAGCACAAGCGCTTCCGCGGTCTGTGCCTCGAGTCGATCGCGCGGCGCATGGAGTGCGCGGCGTTCGCCAGCGCCTCGGCCATCGTGGCGGTCTCGAGCGCCGTGAAACACTACATTGCAGCGCAGGTGCCGGAGCGCGCCGCGCAGGTCCACGTGCTGCCCAACGGGGTCGACCTGGCCCGCTTCGCCGCCGGTGAGCGGGACCGTGCGGCGCTGCGCGCGCGCCTCGGCGTGCGGGAGCAGACCGGCCTGATCGGCTTTGTCGGCAGTTTCAAGGCCTGGCACGGTACCGATCTGCTGCTCGAGGCATTCCAGTCCGTCTGCACGGCGCGCGACGCTCACCTCCTCGCAGTCGGCGATGGGCCGCGCTCCGGCGCATTTCGCAGCGCGGTCGAGGCCGCACCGTGGCGCGAGCGCGTCAGCATGCTCGGCCGGGTGGCACACGCGGAGGTTCCGGGGTGGACCGCGGCCTGCGACCTGGTGGTGGCCCCGTACCAGTCGGCCGCGGATTTCTATTTCTCGCCGCTGAAGGTGATCGAGGCGATGGCCTGCGGCCGCGCGGTGGTTGCGCCCCGTATCGGTCAGCTGACCGAACTGATTGACGACGGCGAGAGCGGCTTGCTCTATCGACCCGACGATGCGCTCGACTGCGCCCGGGCGATCGTCACGCTGCTCGATGATCCCGGGCGGCGCGCACGCATGGGGCGCACCGCTCAGCAACGCGTCGCCGGGCGCGGCTGGGAGCGGATCGTGACGTGCGTGGCGACTCTCGCTGATGCCGCACGCGTCGGAGCGGCGGCATGAGGCCCGCACAGCCGCGGTGGCGGCTCAGCGCATATCTGCTGCGCGAGCGAGCACGGCTCGGCGCAGGTGCTGCGGCAATGGCACTGCGCGCCGCAGTGGCGCTTTTGCTGCCCTGGCCGCTGAAGTTCATCGTCGACAGCGTCATCTTCCGCAAGCCGCTCGGCGCGTGGGCCATGCTGCTGCCTGACCCGCAGATGCACCGCCTGGTGCTGTTGCATGTGCTGGGGGCTGCAATCGTGCTGCTCGGCGTCCTCGATGCCGCGCTGGCGTATTTCGGCAATCGACTGCTGCTCGACGGGGCGCAGCGGATCGGCTTTGCTCTGCGGCGGGACTTCTTCGCGCATCTGCTGCGTCTGCCGCAGTCGTTTCATCGCGAGCACCTGAGCGGCGAGCTCGCCACGCGCATCGGCGGAGACATCAACGCGCTGCAGCAGTTCGTTGCGGCCGTGGGGCTCGATCTGCTGCCGCAGCTGCTCACCATCGGCGGCATCTTCGTCGTCATGCTGGCGATGAACTGGCGCTATGGACTGATCACGCTGGCGGTCGCGCCCGTGCTGGTCGGTATCGCGCGACATTTCACCGCGGCGATCCGCAGCGCGGCCCGTGAGACACGCCGCGAGGAAGGTCTGCAGAGCGGTGCGGTCCAGGAGACGCTCGGCAACATCCAGCTGGTGCAGGCCTGCGCGCGCGAGGCGTTCGAGGAGCGCCGCTTCACGGCACGCGCCCGCGGGGTGCTCGAGGCGGCGCTGCGCGGCAACCGTATGCAGGCCGGTTTCGCGCCGGCGATGAATCTCGCCATCGCATTGGCCACCGGTGCAATCGCATGGTACGGCGCGGTGCTCGTGTTGAACGGAACGCTGAGTGCCGGCGACCTGCTGGTGTTTCTGGCCTACCTGCGCGCGATCGTCACGCCGGCCCGCCAGCTGGCCAAGGCCGGGCGGGTGTTCGGCCGCGCCGCGGTCGCCCTGGAGCGGATCGAGGAGTACTGGGGGCAAGCGGACGCGATGGCACAGTCGCACGCGGGGAGCGATCCGCAGCGCTGCTTCGGCGTGCTCGAGTTTCATCAGGTGACCTTCGGTTACGGTGCGCAGCGGGCCGCGGTGCGTGAAGTCTCGTTCGCGCTCGAGCCCGGGCGCACCGTGGCGCTGGTAGGGGCCACCGGGGCCGGAAAGTCCACCCTGGCGGCACTTGCGGCGCGCTTTCACGATCCGCACGCCGGAACGGTCACACTCGATGGCTGTGACCTGCGTGAACTGAGCCTGCATTACGTGCGTTCGCACATTGCGCTCATCGGACAGGAGCCGCAGCTGTTTCATGGACCGGTGTGGTCCAACATCGCTTACGGGCGGGAGGATGCGGGCCGCGACGAGGCGATCGGCGCCGCACGCGCTGCCGGGATCGAGGAAGTTCTGGCGGCGCTGCCGGAGGGATTCGATACCGTTGTGGGCGAGCGCGGTGCGACGCTCTCGGGGGGGCAGCGCCAGTGCGTCGCCGTGGCGCGCGCCATGCTGAGTGGTGCGTCCGTGATTATTCTCGATGAGCCGAGCAGCAGCGTCGATCCGCTGACGGAGCAGCGCCTGATGCGCGCATTGAAGTCGCTGGCGCGCACCCGCGCGGTGCTGTTGATCGCCCATCGTCTGGCGACCGTCATGGCGGCCGACACCATCCTGGTGCTGGAGGAGGGCGTGATCGTGCAACGGGGCACCCATGCGCAGCTGCTCGGCGCCGGGGGCCCGTACGCGAGTCTGTGGCAGGCTCATCGGGACGTCGCGAATGCGCACCTGCGACTGGCTGTCTCCGCATGAGCGCAGCCCATCGAAGTCTGCGGCGCCTCGGGCGCCTCGGAGTCCTCGTGCTCGGATGCCGGATGATCGCAGCTCAGGCTGATCCCTGGGTGCCGTCCGCCGGCAACGGTGCGTTTGACTTCGCACTGCGCCAGTACGATGCGACGCAGGTGTTCCTGCCCGGTCAATTCGGCACCGCGACGCTGCCGGGCAGTGAGCTGCGCTACACGATGCTGCGCATCACGGGAGTACAGGGCCTCGGTGGACGGCTCTCGCTCGAGTACGACCTGCGTGCCGCGCAGGTGGAGAAGATCCGCGTGCACCATCATCTGCGCACCGTGGCCAGCGCCACCGGCGTGCAGGACCAGGAGCTCGGACTGAACGTTGCGCTGGTCCAGGGCGCACACTTCGCCGACTCGATCACGCTCAACGTGGTCGCCGCGACGGGCTCGGCGAGTTCGGTCCCGGCGCTCGGCGTCGGACACACCGCGCTCGAGCCTGATTTTCAGATCGGCGTGTCCGGGTCGGCCTGGCGCGTGGTGTTGAAGACGGGCCCGCGGATCTTCCTCGATGGCGGCGTGGCGCAGTTGCGGGCCGAAGTCGAAGGCGGGGTGCGCCTGACTCGCCGGCTCGAACTCGGTGCCGGGATTTTCTATGTGCGCACGATGAAACTGCGTGCGCCGCTGCCGGTGCAGGACCGCTCCGAGCAATACGATCTGCTGCGGCCCGGCATTCGACTGAAGTATCGGGCGACGGCGCATCTAAAGCCGTTCATCGAGTATGAGCAGGATGTGGCCGGTGAGGGCATTCACGCGGGGCGGCGCATCACGCTCGGCGTGACGTACGCGTACTGAGAGCGGAACCGACGATGCGCTGGTGCTTCGTGCGGCACGGGGAGACCGACTGGAACCTGCAGGGGCGTTATCAGGGACTTGCCGATCCGCCGCTGTGTGCGGCGGGCATCCTGACGGCCCGGGGGATTGCCGGGCGCCTGTGCGTGGATGCGCAGCTGCTGCTCGTATCGAGTCCGCTGCAGCGCGCCACGGCCACGGCCGGACTGATTGCGGATGCGTTCGGTGCCGCTGCAGCGCTGCCCGATGCGCGTCTCGGGGAGATTGATTTCGGCGCCTGGCAGGGTCTCACCCAGGCACAAGTGAAACTGCGCTGCCCCGGGGGGTTGCGCCGGTGGAAGCAGGACCCGGCAGCGTTCCGCTTCCCGGGCGGGGAGTCGCTCGCCGAGGCACATGCGCGGCTGAGCGACTTTCTACGTCACCCGCCCTGGCCGGCCGGGTACGCCGGGACGGTGGTGGCGGTGTCGCATGCCGGAATGATCCGGCTCGCCGGACTGATCGCCGAGCAACGTCCGCTCGCGCAGTTTCGTCAGATAGAGGTCCCCTCCGGGGCGATAGAGGCGTTCGAATGGTCTGCAGGCGGTGCATTGCGCCGGCTCCAGCGAGGCTGAGGATCGAGCATGAACATCACGATATTCGGATCAGGGTATGTCGGACTGGTCACCGGCGCGTGTCTCGCCGATGCGGGCAATCACGTCATGTGCGTGGACGTGGATCGAGGCAAGATCGAGCGGCTGCGCCGGGGGGAAGTGCCGATCCACGAGCCGGGTCTGGAGGCGCTGCTGCGGCGCAACAGCGCTGCCGGCCGGCTGAGTTTCACCGACGATCCCGATGCCGGTGTTGTGCACGGGCTGTTCCAGATGATCGCGGTGGGAACGCCTGCGGACGAGGATGGTTCGGCCGACCTGCGTCACGTCCTGG
>JAKADE010000235.1 GCA_021820785.1 Pseudomonadota bacterium | reverse complement strand
CGATGTCGTCGCGCAGGCGGGCCGCCTCCTCGAACTCCAGGTTGCGGGCCCGCTCGAGCATCTCGGTCTCGAGCCGCTTGATCTGGCGCGCCAGCGCCGCCGGCTCGAGCGTCTCCGGGGCGGCGGGAGCGCGCCGGCCGCGGGCCGCCGGGGCGGCGCTGCGCGCCCCTTCCATGATGTCCGCGACGGACTTCTGGATGCCCCGCGGCGTAATGCCGTGCGCCTCGTTGTACTCGAGCTGCTTGCGCCGGCGCCGGTCGGTCTCGTCCATGGCGCGGCGCATCGACCCGGTGATCTGGTCGGCATAGAGGATCGCGCGGCCGTGCAGATTGCGCGCCGCGCGCCCGATGGTCTGGATGAGCGAGTGGTCCGAGCGCAGGAACCCCTCCTTGTCCGCATCGAGGATGGCCACCAGCGACACCTCGGGCATGTCGAGCCCCTCGCGCAGCAGGTTGATCCCCACCAGCACGTCGAACTTGCCGAGCCGCAGGTCGCGGATGATCTCGGTGCGCTCGACGGTCTCGATGTCGGCATGCAGGTAGCGCACGCGCACCCCGTGCTCATGGAGATACTCGGTCAGATCTTCGGCCATGCGCTTCGTGAGCGTCGTGATCAGCACGCGCTCGTTGCGCTCCACGCAGCGGTGGATCTCCGAGAGCACGTCATCGACCTGGGTGGCCACCGGGCGCACCTCGACCTCGGGATCGACCAGACCGGTCGGACGGACGACGAGCTCGACGGTCTGTCCGGCATGGCGGGACTCGTACTGTCCGGGCGTCGCCGAGACGAAGATCATCTGCGGGGCCAGCCGCTCCCACTCCTCGAACTTCAGCGGCCGGTTGTCGAGCGCCGAGGGCAGCCGGAATCCGTACTCGACCAGGACCTCCTTGCGCGAACGGTCGCCGCGGTACATCGCGCCGAGCTGCGGGATGGTCTGGTGACTCTCATCGATCACCAGCAGTGCGTTGCGCGGCAGATAATCGAACAGGCACGGCGGCGGCTCTCCGGGGGCGCGACCGGACAGATAGCGCGAGTAGTTCTCGATCCCCGCGCAGTACCCGACCTCCTGGATCATCTCCATGTCGTACATGGTGCGCTGCTCGAGCCGCTGCGCCTCGAGCAGCTTGCCCGCTTCGCGCAGCTCCGCGAGCCGCAGGCGCAGATCGTCGCGGATCTGATCGACCGCGCCGAGCAGCCGCTCCTTCGGCGTGACGTAATGGGTACCCGGATACACCGTGAAGCGCGGCACCTTGCGCGCGATCGCACCGGTGAGCGGATCGAACAGCGCGAGTGACTCGATGGTGTCGTCGAACAGCTCGACCCGCACCGCCTCACGGTCGGACTCGGCCGGAAAGATATCGATGACATCGCCACGGACCCGGTAGGTTCCCTGCGTGAGGTCCAGGTCGTTGCGCGTGTACTGCATGTCCGCGAGGCGACGCAGCAGGCGCCGCTGATCCAGGTGCTCCCCGCGCACCAGGTGCAGGATCATCGCAAGGTACGCCTGCGGGTCGCCGAGCCCGTAGATCGAGGAGACGGTCGCCACGATGATGGCATCGTGGCGCTCGAGCAGCGCCTTGGTGGCCGAGAGGCGCATCTGCTCGATGTGCTCGTTGATCGAGGCGTCCTTCTCGATGAAGGTGTCCGAGGACGGCACGTACGCCTCGGGCTGGTAGTAATCGTAGTACGACACGAAGTACTCGACGGCATTGTGCGGAAAGAAGCCGCGAAATTCGCCGTACAGCTGCGCGGCCAGCGTCTTGTTGTGCGCCAGCACCAGTGTCGGGCGTTGCGCGCGCGCAATGACCTGGCTGATGACGTACGTCTTGCCGCTCCCGGTCACCCCGAGCAGGGTCTGCGCGCTCAAGCCGTCGCCAAGCCCCTCGAGCAGCTTCTCGATCGCCCGGGGTTGATCGCCCGCAGGCTGAAATTCAGCTTCAAGTTTGAACGGAACGTGTTCCATGCCGGAGACGCTCTCCTCTCTCTCATCGGCCGCGCGATGGTGGCAGTGGTGCCGATGGCTTAATATAGCGGCGCCAGTTGCTTTGGCGCATCACAGGATTCCCAGTGACCGTAACCGTCTCGCGACGCGTCCAGCGCGTCAAGCCCTCGCCCACGCTCAATGTCTCGGCCCGGGCGGCGCGTCTGCGCGCCGAAGGCAAGGACGTGATCAGTCTCGGCGCCGGCGAACCGGATTTCGACACGCCGGACCACATTGCGCAGGGCGGAATCGAGGCGATCCAGAAAGGACTGACCCGTTACACGCACGTCGAGGGCACCAACGAGCTGAAGGATGCCATCATCGCGAAGTTCGCGCGTGACAACGGTATCCAGTACGAGCGCTCGCAGATCCTGGTGACCTCCGGGGCCAAGCAGGCGATCTACAACCTCTGCATGGCGGTGCTCGACAAGGATGACGAGGTCATCATCCCGGCGCCCTACTGGGTCTCATACCCCGACATGGTGATGCTCGCCGACGGTCAGCCGGTCATCCTCACGGCGGGCGCCGCCCAGGGCTACAAGATCACGCCGAAGCAGCTTGCGGCCGCCATCACGCCAAAGACCCGGCTTGTGCTGCTGAACAGTCCCTGCAACCCCACCGGTGCGGCCTACACGCGCGCGGAACTGCGCGCCCTTGGCGAGGTGCTCATCGACCAGCCGCGTATCGTGATCGGTACCGACGACATCTACGAGAAGATCTACTGGGGCGCCGAGCCGTTGTGCAGCCTGCTCACGGTGGTGCCGGAGCTCTACGGGCGCACGGTGACCATCAACGGCGTCTCGAAGTCCTACGCCATGACCGGCTGGCGCATCGGCTACTGCGGGGCACCGAAAGAACTGATCGCCGCCATGGCGACCATCCAGGGCCAGTCGACCTCGAACGCCTCGAGCGTCTCGCAGCGCGCCGCCACCGTGGCGCTCTCGAGCGATCAGGGCTGCGTCGCGCAGATGAATGAGTCGTTCAAGGCGCGCCACGACTACCTGGTCGGCGCGCTGAACGAGCTGCCGGGTGTGACCTGCCTGCCGGGCGCCGGCACGTTCTATGCGTTCGCTGACGTGACGCAGGCGATGGCCACCATGGGATGCGCCTCGGACACGGACTTCGCCGAAGTGCTGCTCACCGAGGGCGAGGTCGCGGTGGTGCCGGGCTCGGCCTTCGGCGCGCCGGGCCACATCCGCCTCTCCTTCGCCTGCAGCCTCGAGACGCTGAAGAAGGCCCTCGAGCGCATCGCTCGGGTCCTCGCCCGGGGAAGCGCCGCGCGCGGTGCCTGAGGCCATGCTCTGGCGGGCGCTCGCGGACGGGGTGGTGGTGCTGCACCTCGCGTTCGTGGCGTTCGTCGTCTTCGGCGGGCTCCTCGCCTGGCGCTGGCCCAAGGCGCTCCTGGCGCACGCCCCGGCACTCGCCTGGGGACTCTGGGTGGAACTGTCGGGACAGATCTGTCCGCTGACCGGCCTCGAGAACCACCTGCGGCAGCTTGCCGGTGAGTCCGGCTATCGCGGCGGGTTTATCAGCCACTACCTGCTTACCGTGCTGTATCCCCCCGGACTCACCCGGGCCGACCAGTGGGGGCTCGCCGCCCTCCTCGTCGCACTGAATGCGCTCGCCTACGGCCGCGTGCTGCGGCGCCTCGCACGCGCTCCGCGCGCCGGAGCGGCCCGGCGGTCCTGAACGTTCCCCCGAGCCCGGGGCGCCCTCGGGGGGAATCCGCACCGGACTCGGCATGCAAAATATTTGCGGCGGGTTTCTTGACGCGCGCGGGTTTGCACCGCAAAATTCGCGCCCTTTCGCGAATCTCGCGAAGCGGTTCCCCGGTAGCTCAGTCGGTAGAGCGTCGGACTGTTAATCCGTTGGTCGTTGGTTCGAGTCCAACCCGGGGAGCCAATGAGATCAAATGCTTACGCCTTACAGGCGGTACGCGAGTCTCTAACTCCTAAGGCAAACCTCGCTCCTGCGACTCGTACCTCGAGACTTGGTCGCTCCCACCGCCATATCGCCCGGTGACGTCTGTGGCCGGGGGGCCGGCAGTTGCCAATGTCCGTTTGTGCGGCGACCGGCAGGAGTCGATCCGAAGCGGACGCGGTGGACGTCCGCTTCCGAGGAAGTTGCTGGCATATCTGATTAGCCTGCCATGGCCGCTTTCGACCAAGGCCGATGTTACCGAATCCTGCGGTGCTCTATACAGGCGAACCCCGCAGCGTAATATTGCCGAAGAAATCGCCCCAAAGCGAATTTCGGGCGAGGCAACACCATCGTCATTTGTGCGAAATGGTAAGCAGAATCTCCCGAGTAGAAAGCCACTCCGTGACTCACAGTTCCGGTAGTGCCGGGAAGATTAAAGGTAACCAGGCGTGAAGAAACACGGTGAGTCCTCAGCCCAACCGGCGTCTTCTCATGATGACCATAGAGGTCCCGCGCCTCATCTCTGACCTCGGGGAAATAGCGCGCGGCATCAACAACCGCACATCCGGCGCAGCCTCCATCGTCTCTGTAAATGACATAGGGGCCGCCTCGCAAGCGGCCAAAGTGTGGACGGAACTCGACCGCGGTGGAACCATCCGCCCCCTGCGCCGCCCTGCCGGTCCATCCCTTTGGTGCCAGCCATATCCGGTCTGCGGCCCCGTACGCTGAGACCGAGTCGATCAGCGATGCCGGCACCTGCAACGAAATTGTTTTCGGATATTTTCGATGGTCACCCGCCCCGGCACCGTAAGACGTCGGAATGACGTGCACCCTCAACTTAGCTGCGAGCAGCGAATCGGGAGGTCCAACCCTCTTGAGTACCGTGCAACCTCGAACAGCCGTATGAACACGTTGCGGAGCGGCGGTAGACACGGAGCCAATGATTGCCAGGAGCACCAATGGCAGAATCCTTCGCGCCATGCTCATTAGCACCTCCCGCGTCGAGTGGGATTCACGTGTACATGCTCCTTTGAATGTAGCAAGGCGGCACCACTAAGCCGAATGGCTGCCTTCAAACGATGCATTTGGGTCGGCCCGCGGCTGCTGGCCGGGTGCTGACCACGACGGCCCTGCGCAACTACGCCTCGGAGACACGTTCCTGCAGCATAGAATCTCGCAGCCTGTCGCCCAAGTGCCGGTGTAATCGACGAGGGCGGCGAATCTCAGCGGCGAGGAATCGCAAGGGGTAGGCTGCGCTGGGGGCTCCCCCGCTCGCGGTGTTCACGCGCTGCCTCTGGGCATCCGATGGCCACCCCGGGCAGATGGTGGGGGCTTCGAGAAGCACTAATTGCAGCGAACGGACATCTGTAGTAACGTACCTACATAAAATGCCCAGGTGCGCTACCGTGACCATCAC
>JAKADE010000234.1 GCA_021820785.1 Pseudomonadota bacterium | reverse complement strand
CCTCGGCATCCTGAGCGCTCATCCTGCGCCGCTCACCGAACTGCTCGCGATCGGGCTTGCCGCGGGGTTCGCTTACGCCGTGCTGCCGTTCTGGGTCGTAGTGCTGGCGCTGATCCTGCTGCCGCTGGTGCAGGGGCTCGCTGCTGCGCGGCACTGGCGGGCGATGGCGCCCCAGGATCCGCACTTCGTCGTGGTGTGTGTGGCGTTCGTCGTGCCGGCGGTGCTGCTCAGTGCGTGGAACTGGCGGCGCGTGCTGAAGCGCGCCCACGGTCCGATCGGCTGGCTCAGCCGACCCATCATGCTCTTTTCCAGCTGGACCGGGCCGCGGTCCAGCTTCTTGCCGATGTCGACTGTATTGAGTCTTGCGATGGGTCGGTCCGGCCTGCAGGTGCCGCAGTGGCTGCAGCCGCAGGTCGCGCTGCGTGCGGCCGGTCCGGCCGATCCGCTGCGCGGGCTGCGGGTTGCCCTCGGTGGCCCGCATCTGCCGCTGACGCGCACGAGCCTGCTGCGCCGCGTTGGCGCGCCGGCCGGCGTGATTGCCGTACTGGCGCTGGTCAATCTGCCCTTGCTGGTCTACCAGGGCAGGGTGTCGGCCGTGGTGCGGGCGCTGCTGGCCCTGGTGCCGATCTTCGGGCTGGGGATCGTGCTGATGATCGGCACGCTGATGCGCGCCACCCATCTGCTGAAGCGGTGGCGTCTGGCCGGTGGCGAACTGGCCGTGTTGGCGCTGCTGCCGCGGTCGGGCACGCCGACCGAGCAGGCCGCACGGTTGCGGCGGGTGCTGTTGGGTGGCAACCGGCTGCGCCAGTGGCCGCTGATCGCGGCCGCCGTCCTGATCGAGGCGCTGTTCAGCCATGACCTGAACCGCACGCTGCTGCTCGCGCTGGTCCTCGGATTGGCGCCGGCGGGCGAGGCGGCCGTCGTGTATTCGGTCCTCGGCCGGGTGTCGGTTCCGTCCTGGGGGTACGGACTGATGACCGCCCTGGGCCAGGGGGTGTTCATCGCCGGACTGAATGTGGTCACGTTCCCGGGTGAGTCCGCGCCGGCCTGGCTGCGTCATGCGGTGTTTGCCGGGACGATGCTGTGCTACCTCGGGTTCGCAACACTGTCCGGACTCGGCCGGCGTGCCCTGCGGAATCTCCCGCATCCGTACCTCGGGCTCTCCTGAGGCGGCACGCCGGGCGGCCCGGGTGCCGGATAGTGCATCTGCGGGCGGGAACGTGCGGCGGTGAGTCCGGTCCATCTGAAGGCCCGCCGCACTGCATGGCCTCTCGGGCCGATTCCGTGCATGACACGTGCCCCCTCGGCCTCACGGCGCCGAGGGTATGATGCGGTCACAGTGTGTGGTGGAGCGCTGCGCCGGGCAGGCGGAGCAGCCCACGGCAGTCCATCGATTTCTGAGGAGGATGAGGTGACGTCAATGAAGTTCGGATCGATGCTGCGCTGGGCGCTGCTCGCAACGGTGCTCGCGGCCGGCCCGGCCCTGGCGGCCGGGGGCACGGCGGTGACTCGAGCCACACTCAGCAACGGGCTGCGCGTCGTGATCGTGCGCGATCCGCTTGCGCCCGTGGTCTCCGTGCAGACGAACTACCTGGTGGGATCCGACGAGGCGCCCCGGGGCTTCCCGGGCATGGCCCACGCCACCGAGCACATGATGTTTCGCGGCAGCCCGGGGCTCACCGCCAATCAGCTCGCCGCCGTGACGGCCAACATGGGCGGGGCGTTCGACGCCGAGACGACCAACAGTGTCACCAAGTACTTCTTCGTGGTCCCCGCTCACGATCTTAACGTGGCGCTGCACATCGCCTCGATCCGCATGCGGGCGGTGGACATGGCGCCGAAACAGTGGGCCCTCGAGCGCGGGGCGATCGAGCAGGAAGTCGCCCGGGATCTGTCCAGCCCGAGCTTCAAGTTCTATACCGAGATGGTCGCGCACCTGTTCGCCGGGACCCCGTACGCGCACACCCCGCTCGGTACCCGGCCGTCGTTCAATGCGACCACCGCGGCGATGCTCAAGCGCTTCCATGACCGCTGGTATGCGCCCAACAACGCGATCCTGGTGATCGCCGGGGACGTCGATCCGGCTGAGACGCTGGCCGAGGTGAAGCGCCTGTTCGGCGCCATCCCGCGCCGCGCCTTGCCGCCCCGTCCCGCTTACCATTTCCGCCCCGTGACGGCCAAGACGCTGCGCCTGCCGACGGACAGTCCCTACGGCCCGGTGTACGTCGTCTACCGCATGCCCGGTATCCGCAGCAAGGAGTACGCCACGTCCCTGGTGCTCGCCGATGCGCTCGCGTCCAAGCGCGCCGCGCTGTTCGGCATGGGCATGGACGGTACCGCGCTCTACGGAACGTTCTTCGCCGAGAACCTGCCGCGTGCCGGCCTCGGTGCAGCGGTCGGCATCTTTCCTCGGGGCGGGAAGGCCGCCCCGGTGCTGGCGCGTGTCCGCTCGATCCTGGCCCGCGCCGCGCAGCACGGGGTGAACCCTGCGCTGGTACAGGCCGCCAAGCGCAAGGCCATCGCCGATCTGGAGTTCGCCAAGAACTCCGTCAACGGACTGGCGAGCGCATGGTCCACGGCGCTCGCGGTCGACGGGCTGTCCTCGCCCGAGGCGATCAAGGCCTCACTCGAGGCGGTCACGCCCGCCGAGGTCGATGCGCTGGCGCGGCGCATCTTCAATCCCGCGCACGCCTACACGGCCATCCTCACGCCGCAGAGCTCGGGCAAGCCGGTGACCAGCAAAGGATTCGGCGGGCCGGAGAGCTTCGCCGCCAATCCCAGCAAGCCGGTGAAGCTGCCGGTGTGGGCCGCGCGCGCATTTGCCCGGCTGCCTGAGCCGAGCACGCAGTTGCACCCCTGGAGCCGCACGCTGCCGAACGGACTGCGGCTCATCGTGCAGCCGGAGTCCGTGAGCAACACGGTGCAGGTGGTGGGCCTGGTGCGCACCAACTCCGACTTGCAGTCCCCGCGCGGCGAGAAGGGCGTGAGCGACGTGCTCGATGCCATGTTCCAGTTCGGCTCTGCGCATCTGAACCGGCTGCAGTATCAGGCGGCGCTCGATGCCATCACCGCGCACGAGAGCGGGGGGCCGGAGTTCTCGCTCGACGTGCCTGCGAAATACTTCGCGCGTGGCATGGCGCTGCTCGCCGACAACGAGCTGCATCCGGCGCTCACGCCGCAGGCGTTCCTCTACATGCAGCGCGAACAGGCCGGCGAGTGGCACGGAGAGATTCACTCGCCCGGCTTCCTCAACAGCATCGGACTGCAGCGCCTGCTGGTGCCGGCCCACGACCCGTCGCTGCGCTACCCGACGCCGCGCAGCGTGCTGTCGCTCACGCTGGCGAAGGTCAAGGCGTACTACGAGCATGTCTACCGGCCCGACATGACCACGATCGTCGTGGTCGGCAAAGTCACTCCCGCCGAGGCGCTCTGGGTGGTGGGCAAGACCTTCGGCGGCTGGCTCGCCCACGGTCCGAAGCCCGAGGTCGACTACCCGCCGGTGCCGTTGAATGCGCCCGGCAGCCTGCAGACCCCGGACCGCAGCGCGGTGCAGGACAGCGTGCAGCTCACCGAAATGGTCCCGGTGACGCGCCAGAGCCCCGAGCGCTTCGCGCTCAGGCTCGGCAACCAGATCCTGGGCGGCGGTTTCTACGCCTCGTGGCTCTACCACGACCTGCGCGAGCAGTCGGGCCTGGTGTACTACGTCAGCACGGGCTTCGCGCTGGACAAGCACCGCGGTGAGTACACGGTCAGCTACGGCTGCGATCCGGATCACGTGTTGGCCGCGCGAACGCTGGTGCTGAAGGATCTCAAGCGCATGCAGCAGGGCGTGATCCCGCGCACCGACCTCGATCGCGCCAAGGGGATTCTGCTGCGCGGCCTGCCGCTCGGCGAGTCGAGCTTCGATGCGATCGGCGAGCAATTGCTCGGTTACGCCTCGCGGGGCGAGCCGCTCGATGAGAGCCTGGTGGCGGCTCGGCGCTACCGCTCGCTCACGGCTGCGCAGGTGCAGCAGGCGTTCCGCCGGGCGGTCCGGCTGAACGGCTTCGTGATGGCCGTGAAGGGTCCGGCGCCCACCCGCTAGCGGGTCGAGAGTCGCCCCCGGGCGCCTGCCACAGGCGCCCGGGGGCGAGGCGGCGACCTCAAGTGCCCTGTTCGGCCGCCTGCTCGACCCACAGCTCGATCTGCGGGCAGGCGGCGACGGCCTGCACGGCCACCACCTGGGCGTCGCGCCGTTCGAGCCCCGCGATCGCCTGCGCCTTGCCCGTGCCGGCCACGACGAACAGCGGCTGCGCGATGCCGGCAATGAACTGCGGCGTGACACTGATGCCCGAGAGGCCGTCGGGGCGGCTCACCGCGAGTGCCAGCCGGCCCCGGGCCCGCTCGAGGTCCGAGGCGCGAAACAGCGACGCGGTGTGTCCGTCGGCGCCAAGACCGAGCATGCCGAGCGTCACGCTCACCCCCTGATCCATGAGTGCGCGCAGGCGCTGCTCATAGTCGAGCGCGGCCTGCTCGAGCGGCAGCTCGGTGCGCACCCGCAGCACTTGTTCGTCCGGCAGCGCGAGCGCATCGATCAGTGGCCGCGAGGCGTGGTAGTTGCTCTGCTCGGACTCCGCCGGCACGTAGCGGTCATCGGAGAACAGCAGGTGCAGCTTGCCGCGCAGCGCCTCGCCGCGGTGTGCGAGGCGCGCGGCGAGCAACCGGTAGGCCGGCAGCGGCGTGTGTCCTCCGGAGAGCATGATGGCCGCACCGCCGGAGGTTGCGGCGGCGGTGATGACGTCCTCGAGTCGTGCGGCGAGCGCCGCATCGAGCTCCGAGCGGGTCGCGAATCTGCGGATCTGAACGTTCTGCATGGGCCATCTCTGTGTGCGTGGGGGTGCGGGGATGGTACCGCAAGCCGCGCCGCGCTCAGGTGGGGCCCTGCTTGACCGCCAGTGTCAGGTTGAGCGTCTGCTGCCCGCGCAGCACCTGCACCTTCAGCGTCGAGCCCGGTTTGCGCCGCGCGATTTCGACGCGCGCCTGCTCAGCCGAGCGCACTGCCTGGCCGCCGAGTTTCAGCAGCAGATCGCCCGGCTTCAGGCCGACCTTCTGCGCGGGGCTGCCCTCGTAGACATAGGCGATCACCACGCCGCCGCGTGGCAGCCCGACCTGACGGGCCTGGGTGTTGGAGATGTCCTCCGGCACGATGCCGATCCAGCCGCGGATCACCTTGCCGTACTTGATGATGTCGTGCAGCACGCCGCGCACCATGTCGACCGGGATCGCGAAGCCGATGCCCTCGACACCGAGGTTCTTCGCCACGATGGCGGTGTTGATGCCG
>JAKADE010000233.1 GCA_021820785.1 Pseudomonadota bacterium | reverse complement strand
GGAGTATCGGAGATCTCCAATGCCAATGGATCGAAAAAGGGACCGTTAAGGTAGCGCTTTGGCGCAGTCATCGGTCGCTGATTTCCCTCGGTCCGTCGCCTCTCGGGGGCGTTGCGGCGTTTGCCCGGGGTCGCGGCGGCACGTTAGGCTGCCGAGCGGAACGATCACCCGGGGAGACGATCATCGCAGCCGGCCGTGAGAACAGACTGACACCCACGGGATTCGTGCTCGCCTTCGGTGCGGTCAGCATGCTCGCGGACATGGTGTACGAGGGGGCGCGCGCGATCGTCGGACCGTATCTGGCCACCCTCGGGGCCTCGGCGGCGCTGGTGGGGCTGATCACCGGCGCGGGGGAAGCCGTGGCGCTGGTGCTGCGTCTGGCCACCGGGCCGCTCGCCGACAAGACCCGCCGGTACTGGACGTGGTCGCTCGCCGGATACCTCACCACGATCATCGCCGTGCCGCTGCTGTCTGCACCGGTCGATCTGGCGCAGGCCTGTGCACTGGTGATCGCCGAGCGCTTCGGCAAGGCGGTGCGCACCCCGGCCCGCGACACGATGCTGTCGCATGCGGGCGGAGCGACCGGCCGGGGTCGGGCGTTCGCGTTGCACGAGATGCTCGATCAGACCGGGGCGATGCTCGGGCCGCTGATCGCCGCGCTGACGATCGCGCTGGGCAATTTCCGCCTCGCGTTCCGTGTGCTGCTGATTCCGGGGCTCGGCGCACTGGCGCTGCTGGCCTGGCTGCGCCGCAAGGTGCCGAACCCGCAGGCCTACGAGGCGTCCTCGCCGGCAATCTCCCCGGCGCGTGCGGAAGGTGCACCGGGGCCGGGCGGACTGCCGGGACGGTTCTGGCGGTACAGCCTGTTCACGGCGCTCTCGATGCTGGGCTTTTCCACCTTCGGGGTGATCTCGTATCACCTGGAGGCTCGCCACGTGCTCGCCCCGGAGCTGATCCCGGTGCTCTATGCCGCGGCGATGGCCGCCGCGGCGCTGACGGCGCTGCTCGCCGGTCATGCCTATGACCGCATCGGCGTGCGCAGCGTTGCACTCGCGCTGCCGCTCACCGCGGCGGTCCCGCTGCTCGCATTCTCGGCCGCGCCGGTGCGGGTGTGGTGGGGCGGGGTGCTCTGGGGGGCGGTCGTCGGCCTCCACGGCTCGACCCTGCGCGCGGCGGTGGCGGACCTGGCGCCGACAGCCCGGCGCGGTCTGGCCTACGGTATCTTCGGCGCGGCCTACGGTATCGCATGGCTGTGCGGCGCCACGGCGATCGGCGCGCTGTACGAACACTCGCTGCATGCGGTAGTGCTGCTGGCGGGGATCACCCAGACGCTGGCCCTGATCGTGTTCCTGCCATTCCTGCGCCGCGGCGCTGACGCATCCCTCGCGCCGTGACGAGCGGCGGGTCGGGCGATGACGGCGCCGGACCCAAGTGGTAAGTTGCGCCCTATCATCGGCTTCGTTCGAGGCGGATCATGATCACGCTCATCAAGCGATTCGGAGCACTCGTGCTGCTGGCCGGCGCCCTCGGCGTGGCGAGCGCGACGACGGTACACGTGCGGTTGAGCGGTGCCGCGGAGGTGCCTGCAGTCAAGAGTGCGGCCAGCGCCACGGCCGTGATCTCGGTGCTTCCCGATCACGCGGTGCGGGGCGAACTCATCACCCATGGGATCCGTCCCACCATGGTCCACATCCACGAGGGCGCTGCCGGCACCAACGGACCGGTCGTGATCGGGCTGAAGCACACGGGTGCGAACGTCTGGCGCGTTCCGGCCGGGGCGAAGCTCACGCCGGCCCAGTATCGGGCCTTCCGGGCCGGCGACCTGTACCTCAATGTGCACAGCCAGCGCCATCCGGCCGGGGAGCTGCGCGGGCAGATCAAACCATAATTTATTGATTTCATAATATTTTCAAATCATCCGGCGTGCCTGCGGCACGCCGGATGCGCGTGTTCATACCTTGCTCCCGGTCACGGCGGGACGACCCTACCCTGGATTAACTTAACTCTATGAACGAGGGCCCGAGCTTCGAGATGCTTCCGGATTCGAAATACGCCGCGCAGCTGCAGCAGGAGACCCGCGCCGCGCCGTTTCCGGAACCGCTCGAGTCGCAATATCTGCGCAGCGTGCTGCGCAACAACCGCATCGTCGTGCGCGGCGCGTGCACGCTCGCGGCGCTGCTGGGTGCGTTGCGCATTGCACAGACGCTGATGGAACACCGCGTCGCCTGGCTGATGAGTGTTCCGGTGGGCATCGTGCTCGCCAGCAACGCGTGGCTGCTCTGGCTGGCGTGGAGCCCGAGTTATGAGCGCCAGTATCTGCCGGTCGCCAAGGTGCTCGTGCCGCTGCGCAACGTGCTCGGGATGGTACTCGTGGTACGTGCGGCGGCCGCGGGCGCCACTGAAGCGCTCATGGTGGCCCCGCTCGCCCTCATCGGACCGTTGTTCTTTCTCGGTCTGACGTTCCGCGCCGGGTTGCTGGCCGCCGGGCTGGCGCTGTCGAGCGAGCTGGGTGCGGCCTGGTGGTATCACCTCGGGACAACCACGGCGGTGAGCACCGCGCTGTTCATGCTCACGACCTTTGTCGCCTGCGCCCTCGGGGCGCTGGTGCTCGAGCGCCAGAGCCGGCGCGCGTTCCTCGAGAGCCAGTTGATCGGGGAACTCGCCCAACACGACGTGCTGACGTGGACGAAGAACCGGCGCATGTTCGATGAGACTCTGGCGCGTCTGTGGCGTCAGGCAAGCGGCGATGCGCGGTCGATGGCGATCATGCTGATCGACATCGATGACTTCAAAGCCTACAACGACCGCTACGGGCATCAGGCCGGGGATGTCGCGTTGCGCCAGGCGGCGCTCGCCATGCAGTGCTGCGCGCGCCGGCCGCTCGATCTCGTGGCGCGCTACGGTGGAGAGGAATTCGGCGTCATCCTGTTCGATACCGACCGGGCTGGCGCGCAGGCGGCTGCCGAGGCGATGCGCCGCGCGGTGCAGGAGTTGTCGATCGAACACGACTCCTCACGCTGCTGCGACGTGCTCACGATCAGCGTGGGCGTCGCGGTGGTCGAGCCGACCGCGTGGCGCAACCCCTATGGCGCGCTGCAGCTGGCGGACGAGGCGCTGTATCGGGCGAAGTTGAACGGCCGCAACCGGATCGAACTGATGGACGACGTGGAGCATCGCCTGTTGGTGACGGGTGAGTTCTCTACCGACATCATCGCGCAGCTGAAGGCCGGCACCTCGGGCGCATGAACGGCGCACGTCGGTGGCACGCTGCGCGGCCCATGGCGCCCCGATACATGCTCCGTTCAGGCGTGCGGGGCGATATTCGTGGGCACTGAGACGGGATGCGACCCTGTCGTCGCGTCCGCCGTGATCGAGGAGGTCGCCATGAACCCGACACTCATGCCCATGGCCGGCGCGCTGGTGCTTGCGGCCGGCGCGACGTGTGCAGCACTCGGCGCTGCGCCGCATCGGACCGAACCTCCGCCAGCAGCGCAGATGTGCGTGCGCAGCCAGCAGAAAGTGCAGATGCGCACGGCACAGCCGCTTGCGGTCCGTCAGTCCTACAGCCGCGCGGCCGCGGCCCACAGGACGGTCAGGCCGGCGAGGCAATCGAGCGCCTCCCGCAGGCCCCCGCGGCGCTGATTTGCCGGCCCGGCCGCTCGGGGCGCCGCCGGGCAAGACCGGGCGCGCCGCGCCCCTCCCGGGTGCGCCCCGGGGATCGCGGCGGTCGGGCGCGCTCCGGCGCCGTCCGGCAGCCTGCCCCCCGATGAGGGGTTCCGCACAGCATTTTTCCGGTCCGCGGCGGTAAAATCCGCAGCATATTAGGGCGTGCAGGCGGCCGCGATGTGAGCCAGAACCCGTCCGAGAACACCGTCCAGGGGGTCGACCTCGAGCGCCTGCGCCTGGTGTACGGCAATTTCACCTTCATGCTGAGCGGGGCGGTGCTGGCCGCGGCGGTGCTGGTCGCGCTGCTCTACACGCTGACCTCGCGCACGGTGCTGTTCGGCTGGCTGGCGCTGGTCGTCGCAATTTCGCTGCTGCGGCATCTGGAGAGCCGAGCCTTTGCGCGCGATCCGGGCGCGCGTACCCCGAGTGAGTGGATGCGGCGGCTCCATGCGGCGACGGTGGTCTCGGGCATGATCTGGGGTATCGGGGCGCTGCTGTTCCTGCCGCTCGGGGACGTCGCGCACCAGATGCTCACCGTGCTGGTGCTCACCGGGGTCATCGCCGGGGCGATGACCTCCTACGGGGCGATGTGGCGCTGCTCCATGATCTTCATGATACCGCTGGCGCTGTCGATGGAATGGCGGCTGCTGACGGATCGGCTGGCGTTGCACTACGCGCTGGCGTTCGTGAACATCGTGTACGTCGCCGTGGTGGCGTATTCGGCCTACAAGACCGACCGGACCATCGGCAAGGTGCTCGACATCACCGCCGAGAACGCCCAGCTCACCCGGGCGCTGCAGTACCAGGCGACGCACGACCCTCTCGTCGACCTGGTCAATCACCGCGAGTTCAATGTCCGGCTGCGCGAGGTGGCCGCCCGCAAGCACGAACCCTGCGCGCTCGTGTTCATCGATCTGGACCGTTTCAAAGAGATCAACGACTGCGGCGGTCACGCCGCGGGCGATGAGGCGCTGCGGCGGGTCAGCGAGATTCTCAAGGCACAGGTGCGGGCCAGCGACACCGCTGCGCGGCTCGGCGGGGATGAGTTCGCACTGCTCCTGCCCGGCTGTCCCGGCGAGCGCGCCGAGCAGGTGGCGCGCGCGGCACTCGCGGCGATCGAGGAGTTCGTACTGCACTGGGAAGGCGGGCATTATTTTCGGGTCGGAGCGAGCATGGGGGTCGCCTGGGCCGAACCCGGAGCGGCCGATGCGGCGGCACTGCTGCGCGTCGCCGATGCGGCCTGCTATGCGGCAAAGAACGCCGGGCGCGGCCGCATCGAGGTGCGTGTGGCCACGACTCGCTATGAGCCGAGCCGTTTCGAACTCGAGGCGCTCGATCCGCTGAATTGAAGCAGCGGCGGGCTGAGGCCAATCTGCCGAGCGGCAGCAGCCCCGGCTCGGTACACTGAGGGTCAGCCACGCCCCCGTAGCTCAGTGGATAGAGCGACCGCCTCCTAAGCGGTAGGTCGCAGGTTCAACTCCTGCCGGGGGCGCCATCGCCCGCCGGTCCGGCATCCTCGCCCGCGGCATTCGGGGTCCGTTCGTGGGCGGCAAACGCCGCCCAAATCACGCACACGATCCACACCGGCAGGAAGATCACGGCGTTGATGAACAGCCCGAGCAGGACCGGCACCAGCACGATTACCGCCACGATCAGCATCACTGC
>JAKADE010000232.1 GCA_021820785.1 Pseudomonadota bacterium | reverse complement strand
GGGTTCGTCACCGGCCCGGGCGGCATCGCCGCGTGGCTGACACGCCGGCCGCTGCTGATCCACGAGCAGAACGCCGTGGCGGGTTTCACCAACCGGGCGCTCGCACCGCTCGCGCGCGAGGTGTTCGAGGCCTTCCCCGGCAGCTTCGGACCGAACGTACGGGCACGGACCATCGGCAACCCGGTGCGTCAGGAGATCGCCGCGCTTGCCCCGCCGCGCGAGCGGCTCGCCGGTCGCGGCCCGGCGGTGCGGGTCCTGGTCATCGGCGGCAGCCAGGGCGCGGTACGGTTGAACACCGTCGTGCCGCAGGCGCTCGCGCGGGCCGCGGCGAGCCGCGCCATCGAGGTGCGGCATCAGGCCGGTGAACGCTGGATCGAGGCGTGCCGGGACAGTTATGCCGCGGCCGGTGTCGTGGCCGACGTTCAGCCGTTCATCGCCGACATGGCCGAGGCCTATGCCTGGGCGGATCTGGTGATTTGCCGGTCCGGGGCACTCACGGTCTCGGAACTCGCCGCGGCCGGCCTCGCCGCGGTGTTGGTGCCGTTCCCGGCGGCCGTCGACGATCACCAGACGCGCAACGCCGAGCTGCTGGTGCGCCAGGGCGCCGCGGTGCTGCTGCCGGAGCGCGAACTGACGGCCGAGCGGCTCGCCGCGGAACTCGAGCGGCTCTGCGCCGCGCGCGACCGACTCATCGACATGGCCGAGCGTGCCCGTGCACTCGCCCGTGTCGATGCCACCGAGGCGCTCGCCGCGAGCTGCCTGCGATATCTCGGGAGGGCCGCATGAGCGGACCGACAGCGACGGCGCGCGAGCGCGGCATGGACCGCATGCGGCGCATCGACACGATCCACTTCGTCGGCATCGGCGGCAGTGGCATGAGTGGCATCGCCGAGGTGCTGCTGAATCTCGGCTACCGGGTGCAGGGCTCGGATCTGCGCGGCGGCGCGGTGACCGAGCGGCTCGGCGCCCTCGGGGCGCGCATCACCATCGGCCATGCGGCGGCCAACATCGCCGGTGCCGACGTGCTGGTGGTCTCGGGCGCCGTGCCGCGCGAGAATCCCGAAGTGGCTGCGGCGCTCGCCCAGCGCATCCCGGTGGTCTCACGCGCCGAGATGCTCGGGGAGCTGATGCGCTTCCGCTATGCGATCGCGGTTGCCGGCACGCACGGCAAAACCACCACCACGAGTCTGATCGCCAGCATCCTCGCCGAGGGCGGGGAGGATCCGACCTTCGTCATCGGGGGACGCCTCAAGAGCGCCGGCAGTCACGCGCGGCTCGGCTCGGGGCGCTATCTGGTGGCCGAGGCGGACGAGAGCGACGCATCGTTCATGCATCTGCAGCCGGTGCTCGCGGTCGTGACCAACATCGACAACGACCACCTGGCCACCCACGGCGGGGACTTCTCGCGCCTGGCACAGAGCTTCGTCGATTTCCTGCACAACCTGCCGTTCTACGGGCTGGCGGTGCTGTGCCTGGATTGCGAGCACGTGCGCACCATCCTGCCGCGCGTCGGCCGGCACGTGCTGACCTACGGGCTGAGCCCGGATGCAGACGTCCGTGGCAGCGATCTGCGCCGTCAGGGACTGAGCACGCGTTTCACCGTGACGCGGCCGACGTGCGGTGCGCTCGAGGTCACCGTCAACCTGCCCGGAACGCACAACGTCCTCAATGCGCTGGCGGCGATCGCCGTCGCCACCGACCTCGGGATCGACGATGCGTCGATCAGCCGCGCGCTCGCGCAGTTCCAGGGCATCGACCGGCGGCTGCAGCAGATCGCCGACGTTCGCACCGCGGCCGGCACCGTCACGATCGTCGACGATTACGGTCATCACCCCACCGAGGTCGCCGCGACGCTCGAGGCGTTGCGTCAGGGTTACCCGGGGCGACGGATCGTGCTCGCGTTCCAGCCGCACCGCTACAGTCGCACGCATGACCTGATCGATGATTTCGGTCGGGTGCTCGCCGGGGTCGACGTGCTGCTGGTCACCGAGGTCTACGCCGCCGGCGAAGCGCCGATCGCGGGGGCCGACGGGCGGGCGATCTGCCGCGCGGTCCGCAGTCGCGGTCAGGTCGAGCCGCTGTTCGTCGCACGCGTCGAGGAACTCGCCGAGTCGCTGCGCGACGTGATCCGCGACGGAGATCTGATCGTGACCATGGGGGCCGGCAACATCAGCGCGGTGGCGCACGGTCTGCCGGCGCAGCTCTCCGCGCCGCCGCCGCAGGCGGGATCGCCATGACCGTCGCGCTCGCTCCGCAGTTTCGCGCCCGGGTGCGCTTCGAGGAGCCAATGAGCCGGCATACCTCCTGGCACGTCGGCGGCCCGGCGCAGATGTTCTTCACTCCGGAGAACCGCACCGACCTCGCCGCCTTTCTGCGCACGCTGCCGCCGGACCTGCCGGTGTATTGGGTCGGTCTCGGCAGCAACCTGCTGGTGCGCGACGGCGGCCTGCGCGGTGTCGTGGTGTGCACTCACGGAACGCTGGACCGGTTCGAGCGCACCAGCGAGACCTCAGTGTACGGCGAGGCCGGCGTCGCATGCGCGCGCATCGCGCGGCAATGCGTGCGCTGGGGACTCGGGCCGGCGGAGTTCTTCGCCGGCATTCCGGGCACCCTCGGCGGGGCGCTCGCCATGAACGCTGGGGCGTTCGGCGGCGAGACCTGGCGGCACGTGCTCGAAGTCGAGACCATCGACCGCCAGGGGCGCGAACACCGGCGCGAGGCCGGCGAGTACCGCGTGAGCTACCGACACGTCGAGCCGCCGGCCGAGGGCGAGTGGTTCCTGGCCGCGCGGCTGCGCTTCGAGAAACGAGCCATCGAGCACGACGGCGGGGTGCGCGAGCTGCTCGAGCGACGCCGTGCCACGCAGCCGATCGGCGCCTGGAGCTGCGGATCGGTGTTCGTCAACCCGCCGGGCGACCATGCCGCCCGGCTGATCGAGGCGAGCGGCCTGAAGGGCCGCGCCATCGGCGGTGCATCGGTGTCGACCAAGCACGCCAACTTCATTGTCAACGACGGCAATGCCACCGCGACTGACATCGAGTCGCTGATCCAGACGGTCCGCGAGACGGTCGCGCGCGAGCACGGCGTGACGCTGCACACCGAAGTGCGCATCGTCGGGGAGGCGCGCTGATGCCGCTCACGCACGATCCGGCCTGGTTGCATCGCGCCGGCGCGGCCGGGCAGTTCGGACGCGTCGCGGTGCTCGCCGGCGGTGAGTCCAGCGAGCGGGAGATTTCCCTGCTCTCCGGAGCCGCAGTGCTCGAAGCGCTGAAGCGCCGCGGCGTCGCCGCCGAGGCGTTCGATCCGCGCGAGCGTGCGCTGACGGAGCTCGCCGCGGGACGCTTCGATCGGGTGTGGATCGCGCTGCACGGTCCGGGCGGCGAGGACGGCACCCTGCAGGGCGCGCTCGAGTATCTGGGGATGCCCTACACCGGCAGCGGCGTGCTGGGCTCGGCGATCGCGATGGACAAACTGCGCACCAAGCGGCTTGCGCACGCCGTCGGCGTGCCGACGCCCCCGGCGCTCGCGCTGACGGGCCCGGGGGATTTCGAGCTCGCACTGGAGCAGCTCGGCCTGCCGCTCATCGTCAAGCCGGCGGGGCAGGGCTCGAGCGTCGGGATGAGCAAGGTGACGCGCGCCGAGGACCTGCCCGGCGCCTATGCCACAGCGCGTGCCGTCGAGGCGAGCGTATTCGCCGAGGCGTGGATCACCGGAGGGGAGTACACCGTTGCGCTGCTGCAGGGCGCGGCGCTGCCCCCGATCCGCATCGAGACGCCGCGGGCCTTCTACGACTACGAGGCCAAATACGAGCGCGACGACACGCGCTACCTCTGTCCGTCGGGACTCTCCGAGCCCGCCGAACGGCATCTGGCGAGCCTGGCGCTCGCGGCGTTCGCGGCCGTCGGCGGCGAAGGCTGGGGGCGTGTGGACTTCATGATGGATCCCGCCGGCCGCGCACAATTGCTCGAGATCAACACCGTGCCCGGAATGACCGGACACTCGCTGGTGCCGATGGCGGCCAAGGCGGCCGGCATCGATTTCGACGAGCTGGTCTGGCGGGTGCTCGAGACGAGCTTCGTGCGCCGGCCGCGCGGCGGGGCGGGCTGAGCATGTTCAAGCGCAAACGACGCGACTCACGCCGCGCCAGCGAGAAGGGCGCGCCCCCGCGGCGGATGATCCGCCGTGCGCTCGGCACTGCCGCCGTGTGCGCGTTGCTCCTGATCGCGCTGTGGGGGCTGAACCGTCCGATTCGCGCGGTGACCGTGAGCGGCGAGTTCCATCACGTCGCGCCGCTCGCGGTCGAGCAGGCCGTGGCCGCCGCCGCCGGCGGCTCCGGCATCCTCACGGTGAATCTCGCCGCGGTGCGCGCCTCGGTCGATGCGCTGCCCTGGGTGGCGCACGCGAGCGTGCGCCGCCTCTGGCCGCACACGCTCGCGGTGCGGGTGCACGAGCAGCGCGCGTTTGCGCGCTGGGACGGGGACGGACTGGTCAATCGGGCCGGGGATCTGTTCCTCGTCCATGCCGCCGCCGTGCCGGCCGGACTGCCGAGCCTCTCCGGTCCGGACGGCACGCAAGCCGAGGTCACGCGCCGTTACCTGCGCATGAGCGGGGAGCTTGCCCCGGAGGGCTTCGCGATTGCATCGCTCGGCCTGAGCGCGCGCGGCACCTGGGCGTTCCGGCTCGCCAACGGCATCGCCGTGCGGCTCGGGCGCTCGCAGTTCGAGGCGCGGTTTGAAAAATTCGTCAATGTGGCGCTGCTGATCGTCAAACGGCGCGCCGGAGACATCTCATACATCGATATGCGTTACATGAACGGTTTTGCGATTGGTTGGCGCGCGAACGCGCCGCAGGACAACACTTCGGCGCCGCGCGCCGGAGGAGGCCGCGATGCGTAAGCGATCCGACCGGGACCTCATCGTCGGTCTCGATATCGGCACCTCCAAGGTGCTCGCCCTCGTCGGGGAAGTGGGGGCCGACGGCGCCGTCGAGGTGCTCGGGATCGGCACCCAGCCGTCCCGCGGCCTGAAGAAGGGCGTCGTGGTCAACATCGAGTCGACCGTGCAGTCGATCCAGCGCGCGGTCGAGGAGGCCGAGCTCATGGCCGGCTGCGAGATCCACTCGGTGTTCGCCGGCATCGCCGGCAGCCACGTGCGCAGTCTGAACTCGCACGGCGTGGTCGCGATCCGCGACCGCGAGGTGACCCCGGGCGACGTCGAGCACGTGATCGACGCGGCGCGGGCGCTCGCCATCCCCGCCGACCAGAAGATCCTGCACGTGCTGCCGCAGGAGTTCGTGGTCGACGGCCAGGAGGGCATCCGCGACCCGATCGGCATG
>JAKADE010000231.1 GCA_021820785.1 Pseudomonadota bacterium | reverse complement strand
GAAGCTGCCATCGATCTTGATGTGGTCGACGGGCAAGTTCGTCAGATTCTTCAGGGAATTGGTCCCCGTGCCGAAGTCATCGAGCGCAAAACGGCAACCCATGGCCCGCAATTCGCGAACGAAGTTGATGCCTTTGGCGAGATTCAGCACCGCGATGGTCTCAGTGATTTCGAAGGTGATCAGTGCGGGGGCAATTCGCGAGCGGCGAATCAGCCGCTCGATGCGCTCGAGGAACGTCGCATCCGTCAGAGAAGGGCCCGTGATGTTGATCGATAACGAGACGTTTGCCGCGAGCAGTGCCGAGCGGTGCGGAGCCGCACCGGCGAGTGCGTGCTCGACGACCCACATGTCGAGCGCCGGAGCCAGCTGGCTGCGATGCGCTGCGGAGAGCAGATCCGCGGGCGCGTGATCTTCGTTTGGCGAGCGCAGCAGCAGCTCGAAGCCCTCCGGGTCACCCCGTCCCTGCAGCGGCATGATCCGCTGCGCAACCAGGGTGAAGCGGTCATTCTGGAGCGCTTCGCGCAGCCGGATGACAGCGATGGAGTCGGATTTACGCCGGATCATCGAATCATCATCGTCCTGATAGATCTCGACGCCCCCCCGCCCGTGATCCTTGGCGCTCCGGCAGGCGAGCTGGGCAAGCGCGAGGGCGCTCGGGAACTCTTGCGCACCGGTGAAACAGGCGATACCGCAACTCAAGGACACCGGCTCCTCGCCCGCCGCCGAAGCGGGCGACAGCTGTGCCGCGGCCTGCTGTAGAGCTCGGGCCGTGTCGGCGGCCGCATCGGCGTCCACACGGGGCAGCGCGATCGCAAATTTGTCGCTCGAGATGCGCGCCGCCACGGCATCGGGCGGCAGATGCGGCGGCGCGAGAAGCTGCGCCACGCGAACGATGAGCGCGTCTCCGGCATCGAACCCCAGGGTGTCATTGACGATGCCCAACCGGTCGATGCCGAGGAAGATCACACTGTGCGCGCCTGGCGGTGGAGGTGTCGCCTGCTCCCAGCATGCCACATGGAGTTGCGCGCTCGAGCGGGTGTGCAGGCCCGTCAGGGCATCGAAGTCTGTCTCGAGCAGGGACGCCACGTGCCGGCCCAGGTGCTGCAGCAGCGAGAGATGTCTTCGGGTGAATTCGGGCGCATCCTCCGGGCGCAGCAGCAGCAGCGCGCCCGCCGGTAGGCTCCCGTGCCCGTTCACGGGCACCGCAAGGAGTCTCACGGCCAAGGGTGCGCCCCTCGCCGCGGCGCCCCTGTTCCAGGTCGTCGTCTTATTAACCACCAGGGGTCGATTCTTGTTCTGAATCCAGCTGAGTACCGGTGGCGCGAGACGCCGGAGCGCATCCTCGGCGCCAGAGGCCGCCTCAGCGGTGTGGATAATTCGCAAGTGTCTCTCCGGCACCACGAGCGCGCACAGCGCGCATTCCAGATGCGCTACCGTGGCGCCCACCAGCTTCGCCAGTCGCTCACCGTGATCGGAGCGGGGCTGAGCTGCGCCTCGATGGGGAACGGGCGATGTGACCTCATACAGCCACTCGAGATCACGCACGCCCTCGTCCGCAGCGCATCCTCGGTTCTCTGCGGCGTACCGCGCCAGGTGATCCCCGACGCAGGCCAGCGCCGGTTCGAGCTGCGCCTGCAGGGTCTCGACGGGCGGACACTCTCCGCCAGCGGTGACGTGAAAGACAATCAGACACACCCCCGCGACGGGATATGCCGTTCGATTCGGTCCACGGGTTCCGCTTCCTGCGTACAGAAGGAACGCTACCGCGCGCTCGGAATCAGTGACCGGCAGCATGGCGCCCACGGGGCGGCGGCCTGACCCGATGGCAGTGGACTTGAGGACGGAGCGAACCTGCAGGCGAACTTGCGTAAGCGGTACCGGCCCGTGACCTCTCAGGGGTCTGCCTCGGGCGTCGAAGAACGCCACCGCCCGTATGCCCGGCACAAGCCGCTCGATGACTTCGGCGTGCCGGTCGAGGAAATCATATCCAGACACCACGCGGTCGCTGCGCGCCATGAGCCCTCCTATTTCCGACGCAGCGAAAACGAGCTCATCGCCTCGCTGGAGAATTGCACTGCGAGCTCCATGGGCGCGGCAATGCGTGCTTGCGGGCGATCCCGGCCAGCTCGCGCCAGACCGCCTGATCAAACGCTTCGTCAGTACTCGTCCATAGGATGATGAACCGCACTCTCGCGTCCAGATGCCGGCAGACACACGTGATGTAGGACTCGCCCTGCCGCCGAGTTCGACGGGTTGCATCGATCGCATCGAGCGCAAGATCCTTCAGGCATTCTCTCGACGGAAGGAGTTTGACACCGCTCGCGCTCAACTGTTCCTCAAGATAGCGCACGCCGGCCATGAGCTTCGGGGTAGCTGATTCCTCCGCTGCTGTCCTCGATCGGATCACGCAATGATTCCCCGGCGATTATTTTTGAGAGTTTTGCGCACCACTTCCGCGATCTCCGAGACCGCCGTCTCATTTTGGAGACATCGGAGGTGCGCGGAACCCCAGTTGCCATAACGTACCCGGGAATGAGAGCGTAGGACACCGCCCGCCTCCCTCAAGCGCTGGAGCACACCGAGCGATCAATGGACCGCGCCGTGGCGGCCAAGCAGAAGAGCGCTCGCCGCGCGGCATTCGGATGCATCCCGACAATGAATGCCGGTGCAGACCCTCGACATCAGCGAGGCGGCGGCCCATGCAATTGCCCGGCTGCGGGATTCCTATGTATCGACCCAACCGAAGAATTCGGAGTTCCGGAGGCGGCAGCTGCGCGGCTCCCGGGGGCGGGTTGTGCCCAACACTGTCCAGCCGCGAGGAGCGCGATGAAGATGAAGAGGCGGCGCAGCTCTTGCAGTCAAGATAAACAGGCACTGAAGACGGAAATTCTTGAGCCCGCCTCTGCGGCCGAGCAAATGAGATCAGGCCTTTATGACTCCCGGCTCCTGGAGGAGAAGCGCCTGGGCCGGGGAGATGAGGTTATCAATCTCTTCGCGCTGAGGCAGCGGGGAACGGCAAGAGTAGAGCAACTCCACTTTGTGCTTGAAGGAAGAGCCTTCCCACCACGTGGGTGTAGACCCAGGAGCCACCGGCAAAAAGCCCGAGCAATGCCGCCAGCGTTACGGCAAACCCGGCCACGCTGCTGTTTTGCGGACAGACATCGGCCGTGCAGCGCCATCGTGTTCATCCGCCATCACTTCATCTCCGTCGATACAAAACCCCGGACCGCGCCCGCGGCCCGTAATTCTAACGCCATGCAAAACCCTGTGTGGATCACGATCACGATTCCATGTCGCCATCGCGGGATCGACCGTTCAGCGGCCTCCTCCGCCCCCGGTTGACCTGAGCCGGCAATCCCTACTGTCGGGTAAGGAGAAGGCAGTATCCGCTACTCTTCGCCTCGGCCTTCGTCAGCGGCCGCATCCGAAAGCGCCAGGGCGAGACTCCTCTTCGCGCGCCGGATGCGCATCTCGATCGCCTTGGTGCTCGTCCCGAGCTGCTCGGCCGTCTGCTGCTGTGTCAGGCCGCTGACGGTGGTGAGCAGCAGCGGTTCTTTGTACTGCTTTGGCAGGGCGGAGATGGCCTGATCGAGGCGGCGAAGCCGCCTCTCCTCGTCGGCTTCCGGCTGCTCCGGCGCATCCAGCTCCGCTTCTCCCGCCGACCCGGAGGCGAAGGAGAGCAACATCAGGATCCGGCGGCGCACCGACTGTCGCCTGCCGTGATCGCGGCACTTGTTGAGCGCTATCGCGCGCAACCAGAATGCGAACGGCTGCCGGCTGTCGTAGCGCTCGAGGGCCAGCCACGCGGAGACGAACGCATCCTGAACGATGTCGTAGGCATCGTCCGCGTTACCGACGTATCGGCGCACGAATCGATAGAGCGGCCCCTTCTCCCGCCGAACCAGTTCATCGAACGCTGCGCGCCTCCCGGCCCGGGCGGCCGCCGCGAGTTGCCGCTCGTCCTCGTCCTGACCGTCGGTCACCGCCGGCCCGAGTCGAGCGCTGCGGCGACGGTTTTATCGAACTTCGCTGCCTGCGCCGGCGTCAGCACCGCGCGCATGGCGAGCAGGTGCTTGACCGTGGCGACCTGCAGCGCCTTCATGGCGACATGGAGGTCGTCGATCGCGTGCTCATCCTGGGGCCCGTACTCGTGACTGGCGAGAAGGGCGGCGGCGAGCTCGCGGTTGGCCTGGCGCGCCTGAGCCTCCAGCAATTTGCGGCGTGCGTCGTAGCGGGCTTCCAGCACCGCGAGCTGCCGCTTCTGATCAGCGGTCAGATGAAGCTCATGGTGCAGGAGTCGATTGAGGCTCGTCGGTGAGCGGCTCGCCGCCAATCCGTAATGCACCCCAAGCCAGCCGCCCGCCCCCGCGGCGAGGATCGTAAGCGCCAGAACCGCCAGCGCCGTGCGCGTAAGGCTCGTCAAGGGTTGCCCTCGGCCAACAGCGTCGAGGGGTTCATGGGCGTATGCGTAGAAAAGACGCTCAGCTCGGAGCTCTTTGCCGGCCGTGCCTGATACCCGGCAAGGGCGCTTACGCTGAAGGCAATGCCAAGGAGCGTCACCTGCAGGACGAGAAGGCGTGCCGATCGTCGCCTGCCCTCCTCACGCACCGCCACTCTCGCCCAGATGTCGGCCTCGAGCCGTTCCAGCGGGTGATCGGTTTCGCGGGCGGCGAGGGCTCGGATGTCTCGCTCGATCATATCAGTTTTCCTCTATGGCGTAATACGCACACGAGCCGCGCAACCCTCGCGGCGGATTGATTATCGGGTCTCGAGAGGGGTAGCGCATTCTCGTGCGTATTACCATCTTAATGATCCCGATAAGCGCCAAATCCATGCCCACTGCCTTCAGAACGCGGCGCCTGTGGCTGCTCGCCTTGGGGCTTCTCTCCGGCTGCGCCACCTTCCAGCCGCGGCCCATCTCCCCCGCCGGATCGCTCGCGAGCTATGACAGCCGCTCGCTCGCCAATCCGGGGCTCGGGAAGTTCCTGGCGAGCAATCATATCGACTTGCCGGCTCGCGGGCGGCCCTGGAATCTCAAGGCGTTGACCCTGGCCGCCTTTTACTACCAGCCCGCGCTCGCCGCTGCTCGCGCCCAGCTGCTCGCGGCCCAGGCCGCACGGGTCACGGCCCGCGAGCGTCCGAACCCGTCTCTTTCGCTGACCCCGGGATACGACTCCGGGGTTCCGGCCGTGCCGAGTCCCTGGATCGTGCCGGTCGCCATCGACTGGCCGATCGAGACTGCCGGCCGGCGCGGCGATCGTATGGCCGAGGCGCGCCACCTCGCGGCCGCCGCACGCTGGGATCTCGTCGGAACAGTCTGGGGCGTACGCAGCCGTCTGCGCAGCG
>JAKADE010000230.1 GCA_021820785.1 Pseudomonadota bacterium | reverse complement strand
CCAGCACCGCCCCGACGCCGCTCGAGGGCAGCGTGGAGAGGATGGTGATCGGCTGCGCCAGGCTCTCGTAGAGCATGCCGAGGACGATGTACACCGTGGCGAACGCCGCCAGGATCAGGATCGGTTCTTCCGAAGCCGTTTTCTGGAACTGCTGCGCGTTGCCGGCGAACGTGCCGTGCACGGCCACCGGCACGTCCAGATCGCGCATGGTCCGCTCGATGGCTGCGGTGGCGATGCCGAGCGGTTCGCCCACCGGCAGATTGAACGAGAACGTGGTGGCGACGAACGGGCCCTGGTGGTTGATCGCGAGCGGCGTCAGTCCCGGGCCGTAGCTCGAGAAGGCTGCGAGCGGCACCATGGTCTCGGCCTGGGTGCTCACCGCGCTGCCCGTGGACGCCCCGCCGGTGGTGGCCGCGATCTGGTTCAGCGCGAAGTTCTGCGCCGCGCCGGTGCGCGTCACGCCGGGGAACTGGAACGCGTTGGCCGCGCCCATGCTCGACTCGGTGCCCGAGAGCGCGCCGCCCGAGGTGCTCACGTACAGGTCCTTCAGCGTCGCCGGACTGTTCCAGAACTTCGGG
Organism: Pseudomonadota bacterium; assembly: GCA_021820785.1. The sequence continues at coordinate 4,770 of JAKADE010000230.1, read as the reverse complement.
TTGACCTCCATGACCACGTGATACTGGTTCATGTCCTGGTAGATCGTCGACACCAGGCGCTGGCCGAACGCGTCGTACAGCGTATTGTCGATCTGCGAGAGGTTCAGGCCGTAGCGCGCTGCGAGCGAGCGGTCGATATGCAGCTGCACGTCGAGCCCGCCGACCTGATGGTCGGAACTGACGTCGCGCAGCTTCTTGGACTTCTTCAGCGCCGCCTCGATCTTCGGCGCCCAGGTATTGAGCAGCCCGATGTCATCGGAGAGCAGCGTGTACTGGTACTCCCCGTAGCCTTCGCGCCCGCCGGAGTGGATATCCCCGGAGGTCTTCAGGTACAGCCGCGCGCCGGTGAACCCGGCGAGCTTGCGTCTCAGCCGCGAGATGATCTGGGCATCGGTGTGCCGCCGCTCGGCGAGCGGCTTCAGGGTGATGAACATGTGCGCCGTGTTGGCGCCGCCGCCCCAGCCGCCGCCGGTGAATCCGACCACGTTCACCACCGCCGGGTCGCGCTTGATGACGTTCACCACGTAACGCAGCTTGCGCTGCATGGCCTGGAACGAGGTACTCTGGCCGGCGACCAGGTAGCCGCTCAGGTTGCCCGAGCTCTGCTGCGGGAAAAAGCTCTTCGGCACGATGGCGAACAGGTAGAAGTTCAGCACCACTACCCCGAGCAGCGTGAACATCACCGCGCGCGGATGCCGAAGGGCGACGCCGAGGGTGTGATCGTAGAAATCGCGCGTGTGGTTGAACAGGCGCTCGACGGCGCGGAACAGCCGGCCCTGCTTCGGATGGGCGCGCAGCAGCCGGCCGCAGAGCATCGGTGTCGTGGTCAGGGAGATGATGAGCGAGAGCGCCACGGTGATCGCGAGCGTGAGCGCGAACTGGCGGAACACCCGCCCGACGAGCCCGCCCATCAGGATGATGGGCGTGAAGACGGCGATGAGCGAAACGCTCATCGCCAGCACCGTGAAGCCGACTTCCCGCGCCCCCTCGAGCGCGGCCCGCAGGCGCGGCTCGCCGGCCTCGATGTGCCGGGTGATATTCTCGATCACGACGATGGCGTCATCGACCACGAAGCCCGTGGACACCGTGAGCGCCATCATCGAGAAATTGTTCAGGCTGAAACCAATCAGATAGATGACCGCGAGCGTGCCGATCAGGGCGAGCGGCACCACGATCGCCGGCACGATCGCCGCACGCGGGTTGCGCAGCATCACCAGCACCACGGTGACGACCAGCAGCACGGCGAGCAGCAGCGTGATCTCGACATCGTGCAGCGACGTGCGGATCGAGCCGGTCCGGTCGTGGGTCACCACGAGGTGGATGCCGCGCGGAATGGACGCCCGGATGCCCGGCAAGAGCGCCTTGATGCGGTTCACCGTCTGGATGACGTTGGCATCGGGCTGCTTGCGGATGATCATCAGCACCGCACGCTGCCCGTTGAACAGCCCGAGCACCCGGTCGTTTTCCACGCCGTGATGGATGCTCGCCACGTCGCCGAGGCGCACCGGCGCGCCGTTGCGGTAGGCGATGACCAGTCGCCGGTACTGGCTGACCTTCGTGGCCCGGTCGTTGACGTAGATCTGATAGCGCTGGCCGCCGTAGGACAGCGCGCCCTTGGGACTGTCCGCATTGGCCGCAGCGATGGCCGCGCGCACGTCCTCGAGGCCGATGCCGTACTTGAACAGCTGGCGCGGGTTCAGGTCGATGCGGATCGCGGGCAGCGAGCTGCCGCCGATGTCGATATTGCCGACGCCCGGGACCTGCAGGATTTTCTGCTGGATGATGGTCGAGGCGGCGTCGTACACCTGACCGATGGGCAGCGTGCGCGAGGTCAGCGCCAGGATCAGGATGGGCGCCTCGGAGGGATTGAACACCCAGTAGCCCGGATCGGAGCGCAGCGAGGCCGGCATATCCTGGCGGGCGGCCTGGATGGCCGCCTCGACGTCGCTCGCCGCGCCGTGGATATTGCGGCTCAGGCTGAAGATCAGCACGATCTGCGAGCGCCCCTCGGTGCTCTGCGAGGTCATCTGGTCGATGCCCGCGATCGCGCTCAGACGCCGCTCGAGCGGCGTCGTGACGCTGGTGGCGACCGTCTGGGGACTCGCCCCGGGAAGATTCGCGTACACCACGATGGCCGGGAAATCCACCTGCGGCATCGGCGCGACCGGCAGCAGGAAGTACGCCACCAGTCCGGCGAGCGCGAGCCCGCAGGACAGCAGCGTGGTCGCCACCGGGCGGGTGATGAACAGGCGTGAGATGTTCACGGCGCGTCGATCGGCAGAGGACCGGAGGCGCGCACCGGGACGCCTGCCCACGTTTTCGCCCGGCGCGCCAGCTCATCGAAGAACAGATAGACCACCGGCGTGGTGAACAGCGTCAGCAGCTGACTCAGCACCAATCCGCCGGCGATCGACAGGCCGAGCGGCCGGCGCAGTTCCGAGCCGGTGCCGGTGCCGAGGATCAGCGGCAGCGCGGCGAACAACGCCGCCACCGTGGTCATGAGGATGGGGCGGAAGCGCAGCAGCGCCGCCTGATAGATCGCCTCGCGCGGACTCAAGCCGCGGGTGCGCTCGGCATCGAGCGCGAAGTCGATCATCATGATGGCGTTCTTCTTCACGATGCCGATCAGCAGCACGATGCCGATGATGGAGATGATGTCCAGGCTCTCCCCGGCCGCCATCAGCGCGAGCAGCGCGCCAATGCCGGCCGACGGCAGCGTCGAGAGAATGGTGAGCGGGTGGATGTAGCTCTCGTACAGCACCCCGAGCACGATGTACACCGTGGCGATCGCCGCCAGCAGCAGCAGCACCTCGCTGGTGAGGCTCGACTCGAACGCGAGCGCCTCGCCCTCGAAGGTGGTGCTGATGCTCACCGGCAGGTCGATGCGGTGCTCTGCGGCGCGGATCGCGCTCACCGCCGCCCCGAGCGAAGCGCCCGGCGCGGTGTCGAAGGAGAACATGGCCGCGGGGAACTGCCCCAGGTGATCGAGCGTCAGGGGCGCCTCCTTGACGCTGATGTGCGCGATCGAACCGAGCGGCACCTGCCCGCCGCCGCCGGAGGGGATGTAGAACGTGTTGAGCGCCTGGACGGTGTTCGAGATGTCAGGATCGGCCGTCAGGATCACCCGGTAGTCATTCGACTGGGTGTAGATGGTGGAGATGATGCGCTGGCCGAAGGCGTCGTAGAGCGCATTGTCGATGGTCGCATCCGTAATGCCGAAGCGTGCCGCCGTGCTGTGATCGACGTCGATCTGCACGGTCCGCCCCTCTTCGGTGAAGCTGCTCGAGACGTGCGCCAGTTCCGGTGAGCGCCGCAGCGCCGCCAGCAGCCGCGGCACCCACGGCTTGAGTATGGCGCGACTCGCCGCGCCGAGAATGAACTGGTAGCGGGCCCGGCCGCTGATCGAGCTGATGGTCAGGTCCTGCACCGGCTGCAGTGACAGCTGGATGCCGGGCACGGTGCGCGCCGCGGCGAGCAGCTGGTTCATCACGGTGGTGATGCTGGCGCCGCGCTCGTCCTTGGGCTTCAGGTTGATCAGCATCTGCCCGTCGTTGACGGTCATGTTGTTGCTGCCCACCCCGATGTACGAGGTGAGACTGACCACGTTGGGGTTGCGACGCAGCGCGGCGGCCAGTGCTTCCTGGCGCTGCGCCATGGCGCTGAAGGAGATCGAGGGCGGCCCGACCGTGGTCGCCTGCAGCAGCCCGGTGTCCTGCAGGGGGAAGAACCCCTTGGGAATCACGATATAGAGGAGCACCGTCAGCACCAGCGTGCCGGCGGCGATCCACAGCACCAGGCGTTCGCGTTCGAGCGCCCAGGTGAGGCCGCGCCCGTAGCGCTCGATCAGCCCGTTGAACCACGCCTCGGCCCGATGCGCCCAGCGGCCCTGGTGCGAGAGCGTATCGGCATGCGGGCGCAGGAGCTTCGCGCACAGCATCGGCACCAGCGTCAGGGAGACTGCTGCGGAGATCAGGATGGCGATCGCGAGCGTGATGGCGAACTCGCGGAACAGGCGTCCCACCACCTCGCGCATGAACAGCAGCGGGATCAGCACCGCGATCAGCGAGATGGTCAGTGAGACGATGGTGAAGGCGATCTCACCCGCCCCGTCGAGCGCGGCCTGCAACGGCCGCTTGCCCTGCTCGATGTGGCGCGAGATGTTCTCGATCATGACGATGGCGTCATCGACCACGAACCCCGAGGCGATGGTGAGCGCCATCAGCGAGAGGTTGTCGAGACTGAACCCCGCCAGGTACATCACGGCGAACGTGCCGATCAGCGAGACCGGCACCGAGAGGCTCGGGATGATGGTGGCGGGGATGCTGCGCAGGAACAGGAACATCACCAGCACCACGAGGGCCACGGCGAGCGTCAGCTCGAACTCCACGTCGTTCACCGAGGCGCGGATGGTCTCGGTCCGGTCGGTCACCACCCGCAGGCTGACGTTCGCCGGCAGCGAGGCGCGCAGCTGCGGCAGCAGATAGCGGATGTTGTTGACGGTCTGGATGACGTTCGCGCCCGGCTGGCGCTGGACATTGATCAGCACCGCGGGGGTGTTGTTCAGCCAGCTGGCGAGCTGGTTGTTCTCCGAGCCCATCACCACGCGCGCGACGTTCTTCAGATAGACCGGTGCGCCGTTGCGGTACGCGACCACGATGTTCGCGTACTGCTCGGCGCTGTCGATCTGGTCGTTCGCATCGATGGTGTAGGCATGCGTCGCGCCGTCGAAACTGCCCTTCGGCGCATTCGAATTGGCATTTGCGATGGTGG
>JAKADE010000229.1 GCA_021820785.1 Pseudomonadota bacterium | reverse complement strand
GTCCCGGGCGCCATACTCACGGAGCGACAGAAAGCGCTTTGGTTGACGCCGGAGCTCGATGCGGAGTTCCTCCGGTTGCAGGCCTTGAAATTCCGCCTGACGCCAGAGCATGTCGCGAAGTTGGCTCTATATCTCGGTTCGGACGAAAGCAACGGTTGCACCGGCGCGAATTTCGTCGTCGATGCCGGCTTGACGCAGAACTGATCTGCTCAGGTGAGCGTGACGGCGTACACGAGATTCTCGGAGCTGACCCGGCTCATGCGCCACTCGACTTTGCGGTCCGTGAGGCCTACCGCAATACGATCGATGACCAGGATGGGTGCGCCCGTGGAAATTCCGAGTTCCTCATGATCCTCGTCGGTGGCCAGCTGCGCACTGAGCTCCTCGTGTGTCGCAACGATGGTCACGCCGAAGCCCGATTGGTAGAGCGTGTACAGGCTGTTCGGCAGCGGCATCTGCTTTTCGATGCCGGGAAAAATGGCTGCCGGCAGGATGATCAATTCGCGGATTGCCGGCACACCCTCGATAAGCCGAACTCTGGAGAGTTCGACGACACGGGCGTCGCGGTCGAGCTCGAGCCGGGTGCGCTCGCTTGCCCGCGCCGCCCGAACGCGGGCACTTTCGGTGCCCAGCGAGGGGGTCAGGCGCTTGCCACCAGGGCGAGCGAGGCGGAAGAACCTGAACTGGGTCCGTTCCTGGGTGCTTTCGGCAATGAAAGTGCCCTTGCCCTGGCGGCGCTCGAGTACTTTCTCTGCGGTGAGCGCATCGAGCACCTTGCGCATCGTGCCCTGGCTGACTCCCAGTTCGCGCGCCAGATTCTGCTCGCTGGGCAGGGCTTCTCCGGGTCGCCATGCACCCTCCGCCACGCGGCGGATCACGATGTCATACACCTGACGGTACAAGGGCCGGTATCCGGGGGTCTCGCTCACTGCTGTCCTGTCTCTTTGAGTGTGCGCGGATCGTCCGCGCGCCGTTACTTTACCTGTCTGACCGTCCCGCCGGGGTCGGGCCCGCATCCGCGCGGCACTATTGCGCCTTACGACAAGTCTTATATAAGATATAAGTCTACTCTGCGCCCATTATGAATATTATAGAGCTTGCTGACGGTTTCGAGTTGCTGCTGGGGGGGCGGGTGCTGTTGCGACACCGCACCAGTGATCCGTGCCTGTTCGTCGGCGCGGGCACGGGGCGTTACCACATGCGCCAGGGTCACTTTCAGGTCGAGGACGAAGTCTCGGCCCGGCTGCCCCTGGCACATGCGGTCGTAACGAGAGACGCCACGGGATTCCGGGTGCAGCTGGCGCAGAGCCGCGACACCCCGGTGCTCCTCGAGCTACGCTGCAGCGGCAGCGACGAACATGCCACGGTGCATCTTCAGTCGCGTGAGCCAGGGTTCGATCGGCTGTGGCTGCGGATTCTCGCCGAGGAAAGCGAACACGTCTGGGGCGGCGGTGAGCAGATGTCGTACTTCGACCTGCGCGGGCGCCGCTTCCCGTTATGGACGTCCGAGCCGGGCGTGGGGCGTGACAAGAGCACGGAGATTACCTTCCAGGCCGACCGGGCCTCCGGCGCCGGCGGGGACTATTACACGACCAATTATCCCCAGCCGACCTACCTATCGTCGCGCCGCTATGCGCTGCATGTGCACAGCACCGCGTACAGCGCATTCGATTTCCGTCATGCGACGTTTCATGAGATCGAGGTCTGGGCCATCCCCGAGCGCATCGAGCTGTGGGGGAGCGCACATTTTACCGCTCTGGTCTCGGCGCTGTCGGAGCACTTCGGTCGCCAGCCCGTACTGCCGGAGTGGATCCGCCGAGGAGCGATTATTGGCCTGAAGGACGGCGCTCGCAGCTTTGAGCGTCTGGAGAAGATCGAAGCAGCCGGTGCGGCGGTCTCAGGACTATGGTGCGAGGATTGGGTGGGTGTCCGTCAGACCAGCTTCGGCACCCGTCTGTTCTGGGACTGGAAGTGGAATGGCGATCGCTATCCGGCACTTGCTGAGCGCATCACGTCTCTGCGTGCGCGTGGCATCCGCTTTCTCGGATACGTCAACCCATACTTGTGTACCGACGGCACACTGTACCCGCAGGCCGCGAGCGCCGGATATCTGGTCCGGCAACTCGAGCGCGACGAACCTTATCTCGTCGATTTTGGCGAATTCGTTTGCGGCATGGTCGACTTCACCCACCCGCAGGCCTGTGAATGGTTCGAAGACCAGGTCATCGGTCGAAATCTCATCGACTTCGGACTGTCTGGCTGGATGGCCGACTTCGGTGAGTACCTGCCCGTGGACGTCCGGCTGTCCTCCGGCGAAAGCGGCGAGCTTGCACACAATGCATGGCCAGTCCATTGGGCCCGAGTCAACGCGCAGGCCGTCGCACGCCGCGGCAAAAAGGCCGAGGCGGTATTCTTCATGCGCGCCGGCTTCTCGGGCGTCCAGCGTTATTGCCCATTGCTTTGGGCCGGCGATCAGTCGGTCGACTTCACCCGGCACGATGGTCTGCAGACCGTCATCTGTGCAGCGCTCTCCTCAGGGCTTCTCGGCAACGCATATCACCACAGCGATATTGGCGGTTATACCAGTCTGTTTGGCAATGTGCGCACCGCTGAACTGCTGCAGCGCTGGGCGGAAATGGCAGTGTTTACGGCCGTGATGCGAACACACGAGGGCAACCGCCCACGCGAGAATCTGCAAATCGACGAGGATCCGCAGGTCCTCGAACACTTCGCGCGCATGACGCGAATGCACCGGTACCTGGCGCCGTATCTGCGCGCTCTGAGCGAAGAGGCGGCCGCAACCGGACTGCCCCTTCAGCGGCCCCTGTTTCTACATTTCGAAGACGATCTGCGGTGCTATGAAACGCAGACAACGTATCTCCTGGGAAGAGATCTGCTCGTTTCGCCCGTGATCACGGCCGGCGAAAATCGCTGGCGCACGTATCTGCCGGCGGGTGCCCGCTGGCGGCACGTGTGGAGCGGATCGGAATTCGACGGCGGGCATGAAGTGCAGGTTGATGCCCCGATAGGACAGCCTCCGGTCTTCTACCGAACGGACAGCAGGTACACGGACCTGTTTGCCGGGCTGGCGGGCTGCTGAGCGGCTCATGACCGAGTCACGGCGACGCTGGCTGCTGTTCCTGCTCATCGTCTCCGGCGTGCTGAATTATGCGGACCGCCAGATCATTGCGGTTCTCAAACCCATGCTGCAGCGGGACCTGCACTGGACCGATGTCGACTACGGCAACATCACCTCGCTATTTCAGCTGGCTACAGCGTGCGCCTATCTCGGCGCAGGACGCCTGGTCGATCGTCTGGGCTGGAGGCGCGCCAATAGTTGGGGCGTCGGCACCTGGAGTCTGGCTGCAATGAGCCATGCATTCGCACGCACCATCGGACAATTCTCTGCAGCGCGGGTCGCCTTGGGGGTCACAGAGTCGCTGGGAACGCCGGCCGCAGTCAAAACGGTCGCTGTCCTGTTCGCCGCACGCACCCGCTCCGTCGCGCTGGGTGCGATGAATGCGGCCAGCAATCTCGGCGCGATCCTCACGGCACTTGCGGTGCCGCCACTGGCCCTTGCCGCCGGCTGGCAGCCGGCGTTCCTCGTCATCGGCGGGCTGGGACTGCTTTGGGTCCTCGGGTGGGAATGGGTCACCCGCAAGCATGACCTGATCGAAACGCGGGCCACTACGATTACGGCGTCGCCGACGCGCCGCAACGAGTGGGGGGCCTGGCGGGATTTGCTGCAAGACCGGAGAACCTGGGCGGTCATCGGCGCGAAGATGCTTTCCGATCAGGTGTGGTGGTTCCTCCTGTTCTGGATTCCAGACTTCTTTCATACCGTCTTCCATCTCGACATGGTGCAGTTCGCCGCACCGGTTGCCGTCATTTACGCCGCGGCGGCCGCGGGATCCGTGATTGGCGGATATGCATCGGGTCGACTAATCGGTCGCGGCCGCAATCCCGTCGCGGCACGCAAGCTCACCATGCTCGTGTGTGCACTGGTCGTCACACCGCTGCCGCTCGCTCTGGCAACCCATTCGCCGTGGCTGGCTGTCGCATTGCTCAGTACGACGCTCGCGGCGCACCAGGGTTATGCAGTGAGCCTCTTTGCGTTGGCCACGGATGTCACGCCCAGTGCGCGGATCGGAACGCTGATCAGCATCGCTGCGTTGTGCGGAAATATTGCCGGTATCGCAATCTTGCAGGCGGCAGGGTGGCTGATTGGCGGCGGCCACGGGTACTTGCCGCTTTTCCTGGTCGCGGCATGCTCGTATCTGCTCGGACTTCTGTGGCTGCAGCTATTGCTGCCGCGCACTGATCAGGCCCGCACGGAGGGAGTATGACGATCGCCCAAACGACGACACCTGCCGCATCTGGCAACAGCTCACCAATCGACAACGAGCTCTACGACGTCGTCGTGGTCGGCGGTGGGGTCAATGGTGTGGGGATCGCACGTGATGCCGCCGGACGGGGCGTGAAAACTCTACTGCTGGAACGTACCGACCTTGCCGGCGCCACGTCGTCAGCCTCATCGAAGCTCATTCACGGGGGACTTCGCTATCTTGAGCAAAGCGAATTCCGTCTCGTCCGCGAGAGTCTCAAGGAACGAGAGGTCCTCTGGGCGGCCGCGCCGCACATTGTGCACCCGTTGCGCTTCGTTCTTCCGGTACGTCACGGTATGCGACCTGCCTGGATGCTCCGTACCGGGCTGTTTCTCTACGACCACATCGGGGAGCGCAAGCGCCTTGCCGCGACTCGCACGCTCAAGCGGGGCCGCGATGCAGCTCTCGAGCCACTGCACGAACCGATCCGCCTCGCATTCGAATACTCCGATTGCTGGGTCGACGATTCGCGGATGGTTGTACTCAATGCGATTGATGCGCGCGAGCGTGGCGCTGCCATCGCGGTAGGTTGGACACTAGCCCTGGCGTCACGGGAGGGGGCAACTTGGCGCGTGCGGGCCGAAGGGCCCGGCGGCACGTCGGTCACAGTACGGGCGCGTGCGCTGGTGAATGCTGCCGGTCCATGGGTGGAGCAGGTCCTGGAGCGAACCAATGCACCACGTCGCAGCGCACTGCGCCTTGTCAAGGGTAGTCACATCGTCGTCCCGCAGCTGTATCCGGGTCCACATGCGTACACATTCCAGGGTGCTGACGGGCGCGTAGTCTTTGCGATTCCGTATGAGCGCAATTTCACGCTGATCGGAACGACGGACGTTCCGTACGACGATGATCCGGCGCAGGTGCAAACCAGTGCCGACGAGGTCCGCTATCTGTGTAGTGTGCTCAGCGAGTATGTGCGCACGGCGGTCACGCCCGAACAGGTGGTCTGGCAATACTCCGGAGTGCGGCCGC
>JAKADE010000228.1 GCA_021820785.1 Pseudomonadota bacterium | reverse complement strand
CAGGTGTCCTGCCACATCACGCACACCACCGATCGGACGCACGAGATCATCCGCGCCGCCACCGACCGCTCGCCGATGTTCACCGGCGTGATCGAAGGCGTCGGACCGCGCTACTGCCCGTCGATCGAAGACAAGGTGGTGCGCTTCGCCGAGCGCAGCGCGCACCAGATCTTCGTCGAACCGGAGGGTCTGTGCACGCACGAGATCTACCCCAATGGCATCTCCACCAGCCTGCCGTTCGACGTGCAGGTGGCGCTGGTGCACAGCATTCCGGGTTTCGAGCGGGCGCATCTGACGCGCCCCGGCTATGCGATCGAGTACGATTACTTCGACCCGCGGGATCTGCACCCCTCGCTCGAGACACGACCGCTGCAGGGACTGTATTTCGCCGGTCAGATCAACGGCACCACCGGCTACGAGGAGGCCGCGGCGCAGGGCCTGCTCGCCGGCATCAACGCGGCGCTCGCCGTGCGCGGGGAATCCCCGTGGGTGCCGAAGCGCAGCGAAGGCTATCTCGGGGTGCTGGTCGACGATCTCGTGACCCGCGGCACGCGCGAGCCGTACCGGATGTTCACCAGCCGCGCCGAGCACCGGCTGCTGCTGCGCGAAGACAACGCCGATGAGCGCCTGACGCCGATCGGGCGGCGCCTGGGTCTGGTCGATGACACGCGCTGGCAGGTCTTCGAAACGAAGCGGCGGCGCGTCGAACACGAAGTCGCGCGTCTGCAGGCACTGCGCGTGCATCCGCACACTGTGGATTCCGCGTGGTGCGAGCGCGTGCTCGGCGCACCGCTCGGCCGCGACGTGTCGGCCTTCGAGCTGCTGCGCCGCCCCGAGGTGTGCTATGAGGTGCTGATCGAGATCGCCGGCGGACCGGCGCGCGGCGATTGCGAGGCCGAGTGGGACGAGCGCATCCTCGCGCAGCTGCCCGCCCAGGTCGAGGCCCTCGCCAAGTACGCCGGCTACATCGAGCGGCAGCAGGACGAGATCGATCGCCAGCGCCGCAACGAGGAGACCCGTTTGCCCGAAGATATCGATTACGCCGAGGTCACCGGTCTGTCGCACGAGGTGCGAGCCCGGCTGAGCGAGTACCGGCCCGCGACGGTGGGCCAGGCCGGGCGACTGCCAGGCGTGACGCCCGCGGCGGTCACACTGCTGCTGGTGCACCTGAAGAAGCGCGCGCTGGGCGCCGGAGCGCGCGTCGCATGAGCACGTTCATCGACCGTCTGCAGGGCAGTTGGGCGCGCAACGACTCGCTGGTCTGCGTCGGACTCGATCCGGAGATCGAGCGTTTCCCCGAGCACGTCGCCGCGCATGCCTCGCCGATCTTCCAGTTCAACAAGGCGATCATCGACGCCACCGCTGATCTGGTCTGCGCCTACAAGCCGCAGTTCGCGCACTATGCGGCCTACGAGGCCGAAGACCAGCTGCAGCGCACCATCGAATACATTCACGATACGTACCCCGACATCCCGGTGATCCTCGATTCCAAGCGCGGCGACGTGGGCAATACCGCCGAGCGCTACGCGAACGAGGCGTTCGAGCGTTACGGCGCCGATGCGGTCACGGTCAATCCCTACCTCGGCGCGGATTCGCTCGAACCGTTTCTCAAACATGCCGATCGCGGCGTGATCATCCTGTGCCGCACCTCGAACCCCGGGGCACGCGACCTGCAGGACCTCACGGTGGATGCCGCCGGACGGCGGCTCTATCACGTGGTGGCCGATCTGGCGGCACAGCAGTGGAACACCCGCGGCAATTGCCTCCTCGTGGTCGGTGCCACGTACCCGCAGGAACTCGCGGAAGTACGGCGCATCGTCGGGGACATGCCGCTGCTGGTGCCCGGCGTGGGCGCCCAGGGCGGCGATGTCGCCGCGGCGGTGCGCAGCGGCCAGACCGCCGCCGGCACCGGACTCATCATCAGCTCCTCCCGTGGCATCCTCTACGCATCAGGGGGCGAGGATTTCGCGAGCGCGGCGCGTGCGGCGACTGAGCGGCTGCGCAGCCAGATCAACGAATACCGACTCCGACCGGCTCGCTGAGGGGCCATGAACGCTCGCCGGGCCCGCGGTGGTGCCGTCCTGCTCGCGCTCGCGGCACTCAGCGGCTGCGCGCCGCACCGCGGCGGTGCGGCGCGCGGACACGCCGGCACGGATATCCTGTTGCGCGGACTGGATCTCGAACCGGACTCCCTCGATCCGCAGAAGGCCCGATCCGTCGAGGCACAACGCGTGCTGCGCGATCTGTGCGAGGGCTTGACCACCCTGGACCGTCACGGCCGCCCCGCGCCCGGCATCGCCAAGGCGTGGACGATGAGCGCCAACGGCGAGACGTACACGTTCACGTTGCGGCACGACGCTCGCTGGTCGACGGGCGCACCGGTCGTTGCGGCCGATTTCGTCGCCGGGCTGCGCCGCCTGGTCGATCCGCGGACCGCGTCGGCCTACGCCGCCGTGGTGAGCGTGATCCGGAATGCCCCCGCCATTATCGCCGGCCGGCTGCCACCGCAGGACCTGGGCGTATCCGCCCCCTCGGCGCATACCGTCGTGATCCAACTGCGTACGCCCGCGCAGTATCTGCCTGCACTGCTCGCCCACCCGACCACCTGTCCAGTCGATCCGGCATTGCTGAAGCGGTACGGCGACAGCTACGCGCAGCCGGGCCACATGCCCTCCGACGGCGCGTTCACCTTGACGCAGTGGGTCCACGGCTCGTACATCGAACTGACGCGCAACCCCGACTACTGGCGCAACCGCCAGACTCACCTCGCCGGGGTGCGCTACGTCATCTCCACCGATGAGAACGCGGAACTGGAGATGTACCGGGCCGGCGAGCTCGACATCATGGACGTGGTGCCGCGCGCCGAGATCGGCTGGATCCGTGCTCACCTCGGCAACCAGCTGCACGTCGCGCCGCAGCTCGGCACGTACTACTACGGCTTCAACCTGCGGCGCGCACCGTTCAAGGGCGCACGGGGACTGCGCCGGGCACTCGCGCTGGTCATCCAGCGGCGCCGACTCACCCGGGATGTGCTGCGCACCGGCGAGCAGCCGGCCTACAGCTGGGTCCCGCCCGGGACCGACGGCTACCAGGTGCAGGCGCCCGCCTGGAGCCGCCTCCCCATCGGTGCGCGCATCGCCGAAGCGCGCCGCCTGTATGCGGCGGCCGGCTACTCCGCAGCCCATCCGCTGAGATTCACGCTGCAGTACAACACCGGGGAGGTCCATCAGGACCTGGCGCTGGCGATTGCCTCGATGTGGCGCACCGCACTCGGCGTGCGGGTGCGTCTGGTCCGCGAGGACTTCAGTACGTTGATGCACAACATCAGTACGGGCGAGGCGACCATGTTCCGCTCCAGCTGGGAAGCGGACTACAACGATCCGTATACCTTCGCGCAGTATTTCAAGAGCGATTTCGGCATCAACATGCCGCACTATGACAATCCGGCCTACGACCGGCTGGTCGATCGCGCCGAGGCGACGCTCGATCCGGCCAGGCGCGCTGCGCTGCTCGAGCAAGCCGAGCGGCTGATGCTGCACGACCAGCCGATCATCCCGCTGTACTTCTACGTGAGCAAACACCTGGTCAAGCCGCGCGTCACCGGCTGGTACGACAACCCCATGGATGTCACCTACAGCCGCGAGCTCGCCCTGCGCGGCGCATCGCCCTGAGCGCACCGGCCAAGGCCGGGCACGCGGTCACTTGCGCCAGTAGGTGCGCGTAAACAGCACGATAACGCTGAAGATCTCCAGCCGACCGAGCAGCATCGCGCTGGTGCAGATCCAGATCTGCGGCTCGGTGAGCGCGTGCAGATTCCACTGCGCATGTCCGGGCAATCCATAGGCGGTATTGTTGATCGTCGCGACGATCACGCGGAACGCCGAATCGAAGCCCATGCCGGTGAGCAGCATGGCGAACACCAGCAGCGCCACGGCCATGAAATACAGGAAGATGAAGGCGAGGATGCCGTCGGCGGCCCGCTCGGGAATCGGGCGGCGGCCAACGCGCACGGGCGCCACCGCGCTCGGATGCACCAGCATCTTCAGCTCCCGCTCCGCCTGGCGCGTCAGTACGAGAGTACGGAACATCTTGATACCGCCACCGGTGGTGCCGGTGCTGCACACGATGCCGGAGAGGAACAGCATCCAGATGGGCGCGAACACCGGCCAGCCGTGAAACAAGCCGTGCCCGACCGACACCCATCCGGTGGTAGTGGCCATGGAAATCACGTTGAATGCCGAGTAGCGCAGCGCGGTGTTGAAGTTCGAATAGACCCCGTTGAAGAACAGCAGCAGCGTCACACCGGTCACACTCAGCGACAGCACGATCGCCATCGCCTTGAATTCCGGGTCGTTGCGGTAGGGCTTGAGCGTCAGGCGCCGCAGTGCCACGAAATGGCGCGTGAAATTCATCGACGCGGCGAGCATCAGCACCATCAGCACCACTTCCACCGCCGGGGAATGGAAGTAGGCGATGCTGGCATCGTGCGTGGAGAATCCGCCGAGCGAGACGGCCGAGAACGCATGACAGATTGCATCGAACCAGGTCATGCCGCTGATGCGCAGCGCGAAGATGCCGGCGGCCGTGAGCAACACGTACACCAGCCACACCGAGCGGGCCGCTTCGGTGATGCGCGGCTCGAGTTTCTGGTCCTTGACCGGACCCGGTGCATCCGCCTTGTACAACTGCATGCCGCCGATGCCGAGCAGCGGCATCACGCCCATGGCCACCACGATCACCGCCAGTCCGCCGACCCAGATGAGCGAACAGCGCCAGAAGTTCAGCGACGGCGCGAGCGAGTCGAGCCCCGTGAACACCGTCGAGCCCGTCGTGGTGAGGCCCGACATCGTCTCGAACAGCGCGCGGGCGAAGCTCAGCCCCGGCATGGCCATGAGCAGAGGCAGCGTGGCGACCGCCGCGAGCAGGATCCAGCCGACGGTGACCAGCATGAAGCCGTCGCGGGGCTTCAGTTCCCGGCGGTATTTGTAGGTCAGCGCCGCCACCCCGAGACCGACGGTCGTGGTCAGCGCCGCACAGACCAGGAATGTCGACCACAGTCCGTCACCCATGGCGAGCGAACAGCCAATCGGAAGGGCATACACCAGGCCGAAGGCGGCCAGGATCAACCCGAGAAAATAGATGATGCCGAGCATGCGCGGGCGATCAGGGTGCCGCCCGCATCAACAGGCGCTCCACCGCATCGATGTGGCGCCGGTCGGCGAGGAACAGAATGAGGTGATCATTGGCCTGGATCCGAGTGTCGTGGTGTGCCATCAGCACCTGCTCGCCGCGCACGATCGCGCCGATCGACGCGCCCTCGGGCAGCTCGATGTCCTTGACGGTCCGACCAACCACGCGCGAGCTC
>JAKADE010000227.1 GCA_021820785.1 Pseudomonadota bacterium | reverse complement strand
CGCATCCGGTCCACCAGCGCCTGCAGTTCGATCAGCAGCGGCCGGCCGCCGTCGCGCGTGACGGTGACGATGCTGCCGGCGGCCGGCTCCGGGGCGCGCGCCAGAAAGATGGCCGAGGGATTGCGCACCTCGCGCAGCCCGCCCTCGGTCATGGCGAAGAAGCCGAGTTCGTTCACGGCCCCGAAGCGATTCTTGGTGGCGCGCACGATGCGGTAGCGGCTGGCCGTCTCGCTCTCGAAGTAGAGCACGGTGTCCACCAGGTGCTCGAGCACCCGCGGGCCGGCGATCGCGCCGTCCTTGGTGACGTGTCCGATGAGAAACACGGCGGTGGCGCTGCTCTTGGCGAAACGCACCAGCTGGGCGGCGCACTCCTTGAGCTGCGAGACCGACCCGGGGGCGCTGTCGAGCGCGCCAGACTCGACCGTCTGGATGGAATCGACGATGAGCAGCGCGGCGCGGCGTGCCGCCGCCCGCTCGAGCACACTCTCGAGATGCGTCTCGGGCAGCACCTCGAGCGCCCCGGCAGGCAGGCCGAGCCGCCGGGCGCGCAGGGCGACCTGGGCGCCGGACTCCTCGCCCGTGGCGTACAGCACGGGCGCTGCGGCCGCCGCATGCGCCGCCACCTGCAGCAGCAACGTCGATTTGCCGATGCCCGGATCCCCGCCGAGCAGCGTCACGGACCCCGGCACGATGCCGCCGCCCAAGACCCGGTCGAGCTCCGCGAGCCCGCTGCCGAGGCGCTCGGCGGGTGCCTCGGCGGCCGCGAGCGCCAGCGGCACGGCGGCCGGGGCCAGCGCCCGGGCACGGGCAGCGGCCCGCGGCGCACTGACCTGCTCGAGCACGTTCCACTCCCCGCAGGCCGGACAGCTGCCCTGCCATTTGGGGGTCTCGGCGCCGCAGGCGCTGCACAGGAACACGGAACTCGCTCGGGCCATGGATACGCTCGCACCGCAGCCGGGTGCTAGGATGTTTCAGGAACTGTGCGGCACTGCCGGCTTTTGTGACCGCGCACTCGGACTGCACGGCGCGCAATGCTAGCGTATCGCGGCTGGGATCGGGGATCGGCTGGGCATGCTCGTCAAGAAAATCAATGTTCTGCACACCGCCTGAGGGCGCTGCATGGGTTTGAAGAACAAACTGCGCGTCGTCGGGCTGACCGATACCGGCAAGGTGCGCGAGCACAACGAGGACACCATCGCCGGGGACGCCGATCTGGGTCTGCTCGTGCTGGCCGACGGCATGGGCGGATACAAGGCGGGCGAGGTCGCGAGCGGCCTGGCGGTGAAGACCATCGTCACGATGGTCCGCGAGCACCTCGACCGGGAGGACCTGCAGAGCGTGGACGCCGGCTCGGGCCTCTCGCGCACCAGCATCATCCTGCGCGATGCCATCCACCGGGCCAACAAGATCATCTACCAGACCGCCCATACCCAGGCGCAGTGCGAAGGCATGGGCACCACGGTGGTCGCGGCGCTGTTCTTCAACAACCGGGTGACGATCGCCCACGTCGGGGACTCGCGCCTGTACCGCGCGCACGGTGAGAAGTTCGAGCGCATCACCATGGATCACTCGCTGCTGCAGGAGCTCGTCGACCGGGGCTTGTACTCGGCCGAAGAGGCCCAGCGGGCGGCGAACAAGAACTACGTCACCCGCGCCCTCGGCGTCGAGCCGAGCGTGGACGTCGAGATCCGCGAGATCCCGGTCGAGAAGGGCCAGATCTTCATGCTCTGCTCGGACGGTCTCTCGGATATGATCGAGGATGACGACATCCATTTAACGATAAACACGTTTAGTGATAATCTGGATACAGTCGCCAAGCAACTGATTCAGCTGGCCAACGATAACGGCGGCCGGGACAACATCTCGGTACTGATGGCGCACGTGGTGGATGCCTTTCCGGCCCGCCAGAACGTGCTCGACAAGATCCGTAAGTGGTTCAGCTGACGGGGGGCGGGAGAGTACGCATGGCAAGGTTGATCTTGAGCCTCGACGGCCAGGTAATGGCCGAATACAACATGAACAAGGAACGTTATACGGTGGGGCGGCTCCCCGACAACGACGTGCGCATCGACAATGCGGCGGTCAGCGGCCACCATTCGTTGGTCATCAACATCCTCAACGACTCGTTCCTCGAGGATCTGAACAGCACCAACGGCACGTACGTCAACGGCAAGCTGATCAAGAAGCATGCGCTGCAGCACGGCGACGTGATCACCGTCGGACACCACCAGCTGCGCTTCATGGAAGACGACGAGCAGCAGGATGAGTTCGAGAAGACAATGGTGATCCAGCCCTCGGCGCGGCCCATGCAGGCGCTGCGCGCGGCCGCCGAGGCGGTCGCAGCGGCGAACGGCAGCAAGCCGGCGACGCCGGCGGCCACGCCCAAGGCCGCCAAGCTGCAGGTGCTCTCCGGGGCCTTCGCGGGCCGCGAGCTGGAGCTGACCAAGACGCTGACCACGCTCGGGCGCCCGGGCGTACAGGTCGCAGCCATCACCCGCCGGGCCGACGGGTACTACATCGTGCACGTCGACAGCGACAAGCCGGACCGCTTCCCGGTCATCAACGGTGCGCCGATCGGCTTGCAGCCGACCCTGCTGCGCGACAACGACGTGATTCAGCTGGCCGGCGTGAAGATGGGATTTTTCCTAAGCGGCAGCTGATCCGGCGATCTCGAGCGGCACCCGCTCGCTGACGCTGCAGAGCAGCTCGTAGGGGATGGTGCCGGCCCAGCCGGCCACTTCCTCGACGGCGAGCCCCTCGCCCCAGAGCGTGACCGGCGTACCCACGCCGACCGTCTCGAGTGCGCTGACGTCCACGGCAATCATGTCCATCGACACGCGGCCGACGAGCGGCGCGCGCTGCCCGGCCACGCACACCGGTGTGCCGCTCGGCAGGCTGCGCGGCAGTCCGTCACCGTAGCCGGCCGCCACGATCGCCACGCGCGTATCGCGCTCGGCACGCCAGGTCGCACCGTAGCCGACCGTCTCCCCGCGCGGCACCTGACGGACCGCAATCACCGAAGTCTCCAGCCGCATCACCGGGCGCAGGCCCAGCTCGCCCGCCGTGCGCTCCGGCAGCGGTGAGGCGCCGTAGAGCGCGAGCCCCGGCCGCACCCACTGCCCGCCGACCGCGACGGCGCCGAAGATGCCGGCGGAATTGGCCATGCTGCGCTCCGCAGGGATGCCGTGGGTCGCCGCCGCGAAGCGCTCGAGCTGCTCACGAGTCATCTGCCCGTTCGGATCATCCGCGGACGCCAGGTGGGTCATGAGCCGGATCGCACCCGTGGCCGGCTGCAGCAGGCGCAGCCGCTCGTAGGCAGCGCGGAAGGCCTCGGGCCGAAAGCCGAGGCGATTCATGCCGGTGTCGATCTTGATCCACAGCGGCGCGCAGTGCGGCTCGCCGCCCGCTGCGAGCAGCTCGACCTGCAACGCGTCGTGCACCACGAGTTCGAGCCGGTGATGGCGGGCCTCGCGCAGCTGCTCGGGGCTGAACACGCCCTCGAGCAGCACGATCGGGGCGCGCACGCCCTGCTCGCGCAGGCGCACGCCCTCCTCCAGGCGCGCCACGGCAAACGCATCGGCCTCAGGCAGCGCGAGCGCAGTCTGCACCAGCCCGTGTCCGTAGGCATTCGCCTTGACCACCGCCATCACCCGTGCCCCGGGGGCGCGCGCGCGGATCACCTCGACGTTGTGACGGAGTGCGCCGGCATCGATGACGGCGCGGATCAGCCGGCTCACCTGAGCACGCCCTCGGCGTACGCATCCGGGGCGTAGTTGGCAAAGCGCGTGTACTGCCCCTGGAAGGTCAGCAGGAAGGTGCCGATGTCACCGTTGCGGTGCTTGACCAACTCGATCTCCGCAATGCCCTTCTTGGTCGTATTCTTGTCGTAAACTTCTTCGCGGTAGATCAACAGGATCATGTCCGCATCCTGCTCTATCGCGCCCGAATTGTGACTGACGATGCCGTCGGAGATCCAGCTGGCCGGACCCGGCACCGTCAAATCAAACACATCTTCTTCGCCACCGGGTTCGATCGCGGTGACGCGGTCCCAGAACACATCGGACGCCGCCAGCGTCTTGAGTTCCTCAGAATCGAGCAGCCGCGCATAGTCGCCGAGCACTGTGCGGCTGGGAGCGAAGCGGAAGTGGCTAGTCCCGCCGTAGGATGTACCGCGCAATTGCGCCATCTTTCGCTGGCTGATGTGCTGGGCGCGCATTTCGGCACGCACAACAGCGTAGGTCTCGATCGGCAGCGTATCGACATTGGTATTGGCGTCGGTTCTTGCCAATCGATCGGCAAGAGCTGCCGCCGATCCCGCACGCGGCCCAAAACCACCCACGAGCGCAAGAAACCGGCGCTGGAAATCTGCTCCGCTCACATCGACCGTGTAAACGGGCCGCGTGCCGGATTGCGCCACGACGGATCGCAGACGAGCCACGATTCCGAGCCTCAGCAACAAGGCCGCAACGTCCCGGGCCAGAGCATTACTGCAGGTTGAAAAATAAACCCGCGGTGCCGTCCGGCCACCAAGATGCGGCACAGTGATCGAGCCGTCAGTTGCCCACAAGTGCCGCAACAGCACGGCGATCTGTTCGTCCGAAAGCAAGAATACCTGTTGCGGCAGACGCTTCTCGTGAGAGCGTTGGCCAAAGATACCGAGTTCTTTGAACCACTTGCCCACGCCGGCAGCGTGCCAACGGTTGCCATTCCCGCTGATGAGCAGCTGGTGCCACTGCCCTCGACCCGCATAGCGTTTGACATGCGACCCAAATGCTTCGGCGGCCGCACGCACAGCTGCACTGTTCTCTTCCGAGGCGCTTGTGTACCGCAGAGGCTGATGCACAAGGTAGCTTCCATCACCAACCATGTGCCCGAGCAGAACGAGCCAATGCTCTGGCCAGTGCTCAGGCTGGCGCGGCTCGGGCACACGCCTCGCTAGCGCCACCCGGTCCCCAATCTGCATCTCCCGAACCCGCAACCACCCTTTGCCCGTCAGGACGCGGTGATCCGGGGTGACCCGTATCGAGCGACCGCTCGCGAGCGCGAGGTTCACCACCGCTCGTCTACCGACTTTCCACACCTTGTCCGCTTTCGCCGCAATAACACGCTGCCGCTCATCCACCGCCCAGACGTCTGGTTGCGTTCCGACGAGCGTCTGGATCGGAATACGCCGCCCGTCAGTTAGCCACACCGGTGTATCGCCGGTGACGCATTCGCGCAGATCCGACATGACGGGCTTCTTGTTCTCGCGCTGCTCGACGGCGCGATTCAACTGCGAGAGTGCGATCACCGGCACACCGAGTTCCTTGGCGAGCACCTTCAGACCGCGGGAGATCTCACCGATCTCCGTGGCGCGATTCTCCTTCG
>JAKADE010000226.1 GCA_021820785.1 Pseudomonadota bacterium | reverse complement strand
GATCGCCGGCTGCCAAACACGCTCAATGCCTCGTTTGTCGGGCGCGTGGGCGCCGACATTCTCGCGGCAATGCCGGAGGTCGCCGCATCGACGGGCTCGGCTTGCCATTCCGGGCAGATTCGGCTCTCGCCGGTCCTTGCCGCCATGGGTATCGCACCAGAAATCGGCATGGGCGCGATACGCTTCAGTCTCGGGCGCCACACCCTGCAGGAGGAAATCGAGGCCGTCGTCGAGGACCTGGGTCGAGTGCTCGCGTGAGAGAGGTGCCTGTGTTTGAGCCAATCAGCCCAGTGGACTACCAGTCCCATTCATAGTGCCACCAGCCCGGGCGTCGGGGTGTTCGTGCCACCGCTGCTCGAGTCGGTGCGGGGTCCCCTCGCAGACCTGCCGATCCCGCGAGCGCGTCCCGCCTTCTTTGCCAGCGTCCCTCGCTGTGGCGAGCGATGCCGTGACGCCGACCGCCGAAATGAAGGCGAAACCCTGAACCGGCGACTTCGGAGCTCATCGGGGCCACGCTTAGGATTCCTCGATGCGACTGAGGGGATCGAAGTACCGCCGGTGTGAGACGACCAACAGATAATAAAGGACCGGTGTCGCTATGAGCGACAAGGGCACCGAGAGGAACAAGGCACCCATGACCGCGATGCCGAGCGGCTGTAGCATCTGAGCACCCGCGCCCGCGCCGTAGGCAAGCGGCAGCATGCCAAGCGCCGCGGCAAGTGAGGTCATTAGCACCGGTCGGAGCCTGCGATGACCTGCTTGGATCAGCGCCTCGGTAAGCTCGGTGCCTTGAGCCCTCAGCTGCTGCGCTTGGTCGAGCACCAGGATGCCGTTTTTGGCAACAATGCCGACACCAATGATCGCGCCGAGATACGACACGATGTTCAGCGTGATGCCCTCGAGCCACAATCCGACCATCGCCCCGAAGAGCGCGAGCACCGCACCGAAGATGATGGCGATAGGCTCGTAGAACGAGCGGAACTCCACCAGGAGAACGGTGAACACCAGCAGGATCGCGGACAGCAACACGACCAATAGATTCGCGAACGACTGTTGCTGGAGTCGGTACTGCCCGGCGTAGTGCACCACTCCCGGCGGCAGCCATTTGTCGCGGCTCAATGTCGCCCGCACCTCGCGCATCGCGGTGCCGAGATCCACGCCCTCCAGCCTCGCCGATACGATATCGTCCTGGCGCAGATTGTCGCGGCTCAATTCCACCTGATTCGGCCGCTCGCCGACGGATGCGACCTGCTCCAGCCGCACGAGCGCCCCAGTGGGGGTGCGCAGCGGCAGGGTGCGCAATGCGGCGAGGCGCGCGACGCTGCTCGGATCCTCGAGCACGCGTATGCCCACGACTCGATCGCCCTCGAGCACATCGGAGGAGACCTTTCCCAGCAGCGCATTATCGACGGTCGAGGCGATATCCTGGGTGGTCAGTCCGAAACGTGCCGCTTCGGCGCGGCGCACGCGCAGGTCGATCTCCGGCCCGATCACCGTGAGGCCATCGAAAGTGTCGACCAGTCCTGGAATCTTCCGCAGCTGCGCCTCTACCCGGGGTGCGGTCTTCTTGAGCCACGCGAGGTCGGGCGAGAAGAGCCGCACTTCCACCGGATAGGGAGCGAGCTGCAAGTCGCCGACCACATCGGTGAGAAACCCCTTGATATCCCAGCGCACCATCGGGAATCGCCGGTCGAGCTGATGGCGGATCCTGGCCATGACCTCATCCGTCGTATGGCGACGGTTCGCTTTGAGCTTGATCAGGTAGCTGCCCTTGTAGGGCTCATTGAGGTACGGCCCAAGCTGCGCGCCGAGCTGCCGGGAATAGCCCGCGACGTCCGGGTTGTCCCGGATCACCCGCTCGGCCTCATCGAGCGTGCGCGACGTCTCGGCGAGGCTGGTGCCCGGCAGTGCCGTGAAGTCGATATTGAACCCGCCCTCGTCGAAATTCGGCAGAAACCCGGTCTCGAGATGGCGATACACGAAGATGGCGCCAATGAGGATCAGACCACAGCAAAGCAGTGTCACCCCCGTGTGCCTCAACGCCCACCGGGCGGAGCGATCATAGAGCCGCAGGATGCGCTGCAGGATGAAACCACCCTCCTCGGACGGTGCTCGGCCCCGAATCATCCACGCCGCAAGCGAGGGCGTCAGCGTCAGCGCAAGCAGCAGTGAAACCAGGAGCGCCACCACCATCGAGAGCCCCAGCGCACGGAAGAATACACCGGCAATCCCCGTGAGAAAGATGAGCGGCAGAAAGACGACAACCGGCGTCAGCGTCGAGCCGATCAGGGCCGTCAGCACCTCCCCTATTCCCTGATAGATGCCCTCGAGTCGTGGGCCGCCCCGGGCGATGCTATGGCACATCGCTTCGACGACGACGATGGCGTTGTCGATGATGAGTCCGATCGACGCCGCAATGCCGCCGAGCGTCATCATGTTGAAGCTCATGCCGGCAAGCTTCATCGCGACGAAGGTGATCAGCACGGAGATGGGAATGGTGACGACGGCGGTCCAGACGCTGCCCCAGTTCCTGAGGAACAGGTAGAGGATGAGCACCGAGAGCGCGAGCCCAAAGAGTACCGCATCCCATACGTTGCCGATGGAGTCCCGGACGAAGCTCGATTGATCGTAAAAGAAGGCCAGGCGCTCATCCGGCGGTAGCTCCCCGTGAAGCTTCAGTAGCGCGCTCTTCAGCGCCGAGGCGATGGCGAGAACGCTGGCGTTCGAGTGGCTCTCGATCTGTAGCAGCACGGCTTGGTGCCCGTTGGCCGTCATGCTGGTATAGGCAGGGGCCGGCGCCCGCACCACTCGGGCAACGTCTTGCACGCGCACGGGATGCCCATCACGAACCACGATCACGATGTTCTCGATCTGCGCTATCGAATGAACGCGACCGTCCACCGTCGTCAGATACAGCCGATAGTTCCGCGCCAGCAGTCCCGCCGAGGCGATCACATTGTTCTTCTCGAGCGCGGCGGTGACGTCGCGGAGTGATAGATGCGTCGCTTGGAGCTTCAGCGGATCTACGATCACGTGGTACTCCGGCACGTGGCCACCCAAGACCTCGACGCGTGAGATGCCGGGGATCTGCAGAAATAGCGGCTTGATCGTGTAAGTCGCCGTGTTCCACAGATCCCGCAGCGAGCGGTCGCTCGAGCTCAGACTGATCCCAATGACAGGATAGCTCAGCGTGAACCCTACACGCCGAACGTCCGTTGTCGTTCCCGCGGGCAGCTCGCTGCGGATCTCGGCGATACGACCGAGCACATACAATTCCGCGCGGTGCATGTCCGTGCCCCAAGGAAATTCCACGTTGATAATTGCTGAGCCGCGCGTCGTGGTCGAGAGCACCGTGCGCTCTTCAGGAATGCTCTTCAGTGACTCCTCGATGGGTCGCGTGATCGTCGCCATCATCTGATCGGGGGGCATGATACCGTTGCTCACCCCGACGACGATCCGTGGAAAGGCGGTCACCGGAAATACCGACGAAGGAATGCGCAAGGCCGCAAAGACCCCGGCAAGACAGATGACGGCGGCGATAAAGGTGATCGCGAGGGCGTGCCGCGTGGTGAAGCGGCCCAGACGTGACGGGGCAGCGCTCACGGTGTCTCGGGGCCTTGCGCGTTCGCCGCGACGGGGTCGCGAGCCGAGTCAGAGGCGATCTGGATCGCGACCCGAGAGGGAAGGCCGTAGGCTCCCACGGTGACGATCTGTGTGCCGGCCCTGAGCGCGGGACCCGATACTTCGACCCAGCCATGTTCGCGTATGCCTATCCGCACCGGTACGCGGATCGCCTCGTGGCCGCGCACGACCGAAAGTACGCCGTGTTTGCCAACGTCGGTGATCACGCCCGCACTGGGGGCGGCGAGGGCCATCCGGTGTGTCGCGGTGACGATGCGCAACCGAACATACTGTCCCGGACGCAGGCGGCTGTCCGCCGGCAGCGGCGCCCAGACACTCACCGCGCCATCGCTCTGATCCACCATGGGACTGATATAGGCGAGGCGAGTCGCGGTGCGCATAGCCCCCAGCACCTGAACGGGCTGGCCAAGCTTGAGCGCGGTCGCCTCGGCTGCTGGAATATCGGTCCGCACGACCAGCCGGTGAAGGTCCATCACATCGGCAAGCACCGTGCTCGTGTTCACCGCCGTACCCGGCTTGATATCGACTCGCACGACGGTGCCGGAGACTGGCGCGGTGATGCGCAGGAGCGCGAGTCTCGCTTCGGCCTGCTGTAAATCTTTGAGCGAGGCGTTGTGTTGAGCATAGAGCCGGCGCTCGCGGCGCGCCTGCGCCGCCGCATAGGTTTCGGTCATGGCGTCCGAATTCAGCTCAGCGAGCAACTGCCCGCGCCGCACGCGCTCGCCGGCGGCGATGAGCACCCGAGTCACCACGCCATTGACCGGTGCGGCGACCTGCGCTTCGGCGGCGGCACGCCGGGACGTTGCAGGCGCCGGCTCCACGACGCCATAGCCGATCACGTAGCGGTGCAAAGTCTTGAGCTCGAGCGCACCGACCTGCACGCTGATCACCGGCGCAACGAGGGGCTGTCCGCCGGCTCTCCTCGCATCGCGGTGCGCCCTGAGCAAGGCATAAGCGGAAACTGCCGCGACGAGCCCGAGGAGGGCCGAGGCGATATAGACTCTTCGTTTCATTGGTCGACTCGCGATGGCGTGTTCTGTGCGGCCCGCACGGTCGAGGCGGCCAACGTCAGCGGACTTTGAACAGCGTCTTCGAGCCGCCCAAGCGCTTGCTGAGCTTCGACCTGCGCGTGCAGTGCCGCACGCGCGCCGGTATCGAAGGCGACCTCGGCATCGCTGAGATCAAGCGGCTGTGATTCACCGGCCGCGACCCGAGATCGAACGGCGCGCAAGCGCCGCTTCAAAGCCCGCAACAGCGAATCCGCGGTAGCCAGCTGCCTCAGCGAGGACCGGTAGGCGGCGAGCGCCGCATCGATCTCGTGAATTGCTCCAGCCTGGACGGAGAGAAGGTGAGCTGCGGCCAATCGGCGTTGTGCTCTCGCCTCGGCGATAGGGCCCTGATTGTGATTCAGCAGAGGCAGTGTCAGCCGGAGCCCGAGCTGCCACTCGCTATCGCGAGCCAGCTGCCCGTTCCAGGTAAAGCCCGGGCCGAGCTCGACGTGCGGCCATTGGCGGGCAATCTGCAGCTGCAGTGCGGACTGGCTGGCGGCGTATTGCTCGAGGGCGCCGCGCACGTCGGCGCGATCAGTGAGGGCCCGCCGCCGGATCTGCGGCCGCGTGAGCTCGCGGGGAAATGTCTCCAGCTTCGCGAAAGAGAGCCTCACGCCCGAGAGCGCGCGGGGCGATACGCCGAGTGCGCCAGCGAGCTCGATGCGCGCCTCTCGGACCTGGCCCGC
>JAKADE010000225.1 GCA_021820785.1 Pseudomonadota bacterium | reverse complement strand
GCGAGCACCTTCAGACCGCGGGAGATCTCACCGATCTCCGTGGCGCGATTCTCCTTCGTACCCGGCACCTGCATCAGCTGCAGGTAGTCGACGAGAATCAGACTCAACCCGTGCTCGCGCTTGATGCGCCGCGCACGCGCGCGCAGCTCGGTCGGTGTCAGCGCCGGCGTCTCGTCGATGAAGATCTTCGCCTCCGAGAGCTGGTTGGTGGCGCTCGTGATGCGCACCCAGTCGTCATCGGAAATCTGTCCACTGCGCAGGTTCGACAGCGGCACCCCGCCCACCGAGGCGAGCATGCGGGTGATGACCTGTTCGGCGGGCATCTCGAGACTGAAGATCGCCACCGAGGCGCGGGTATTGGGGTGCACGGCCGCGTACTCGGCCATGTTCACCGCGAGGGTGGACTTGCCCATCGCGGGGCGGCCGGCGACCACCACCAGATCACCCGGGCGCAGCCCGCCGGTCATCTTGTCGAAATCGGTGAACCCGGTCGGCAGTCCGCGCAGCGAGCCGGGATTGCTGTGCCACTCGTCGATCTGGTCGATCACCCGCGGCAGCAGGGTCTTCACCGCGATCGCACCCTGGCCGCGCGTGCCGGCCTCGGCGATCGTAAAGACGCGCTGCTCGGCCGCATCGACCAGCTCGCGCGCGGTTTCGCCCTTGCTGTTGAAGACGGCTGCGGCAATTTCGGTGCCGGCGCGGATCAGCTGGCGCAGCAGCGAGCGCTCGTGAACGATTTCCGCGTACGCGCGCGAGTTGGCAGCGGTCGGCGTGTCGCGCGCGAGCGAGCCGAGATAGGCGAGGCCGCCAGCCGCCTCGAGCTTGCCGATGCGCTCGAGCTGCTCGCTCACCGTCACGACGTCGCAGGGCCGGCCATTGCCGGCCAGCTCGCCGATCGCCGCGAAGATCAGGCGGTGATCCGGACGGTAGAAGTCTTCTTCCGTGACCGCATCGGCGACCTGGTCCCAGGCGCTCGATTCGAGGAGCAGGCCGCCGAGGACGGCCTGCTCCGCTTCGATCGAGTGCGGGGGCGTCGGGATGTCGCCGTGCCCTGAGGAGTACGCGGCCACCGTTCGCCCGGCTGGTCTACCTTTACTCTTCGGCGACGATCGAGACGCTCACCGGCACGTCGATATCGGCGTGCAGGTGCAGGTTGACCGTGTGCTCACCGATCATGCGCAGCGGACCATTCGGCAGGCGCACTTCGCTGCGCTCGACCTTGAAGCCCTGACGCGTGCATGCCTCGGCGATGTCGGCCGTCCCGATCGAGCCGAACAGCTTCCCTTCGGTACCGGCCTTGGCGCTGATCAGCAGCTTGAAGTCCTTCATCGCCGCGGCCCGCTCTTCGGCCGAGGCGAGCTGCTCGCGCGCCAGCTTCTCGAGCTCGGCGCGGCGCGCCTCGAAGCGCGCAACGTTGTCCGGCGTAGCGAGGGTCGCCTTGCCCTGGGGCAGGAGGAAGTTGCGCCCGAAGCCCGAACGCACCTTGACGCGATCGCCGATGTTGCCGAGGTTGGCAACCTTCTGCAGAAGAATGACGTCCATGGACTTCGCCTCAGTGCTGGTCGGTGTACGGCAGCAGCGCGAGGTAGCGCGCGCGCTTGATGGCAACCGCCAGCTGCCGCTGAAAGAAGGACTTCGTGCCGGTGATGCGGCTCGGGACGATCTTGCCGGTCTCGGAGATATATCCCTTGAGCGTGGCCAGATCCTTGTAATCGATGTGCGTCACGCCTTCGGCCGTGAAACGGCAAAACTTTCTGCGACGCGAGAAGCGGCCGCCGCCGCCGGTGGGTGCTCTGCTGTTCATGAGTCGATTCCGATGTTCAGTGAGGATTGCGTAGCGAGTGTGCTCGGCCGTCAGGCCGGCTCGTCCGCTTCGATCGCCAACGGACTGTCGTCGCGGTCATCGCGCTCATCGCGCGAACGGTCGCGGCGGCCCTTGCCCTCGGCTTCGTCTTCGGCGCCCTTGGCCATCGGCGAGGCTTCGGTCACGGCCGCGTTCATCGCGACCACCAGGTGACGCAGCACCGCGTCGCTGAAGCGGAACGCGCCGGTGAGCTCACCGAGGGTCTTCTGGTCGCACTCGATGTTCATCAACACGTAGTGCGCCTTGTGGACCTTGGCGATCGGGAAGGCGAGCTGACGCCGCCCCCAGTCCTCCAGACGGTGCATCTGGCCGCCGCCTGCGCTGATCATTCCCTTGTACCGCTCGATCATGGCGGGCACCTGCTCGCTCTGATCGGGGTGAACCAGAATCACGATTTCATAATGCCTCATGGATCCTCCTTACGGATTGAGAGCCGCCCTTCGCGAGGCTTGCACGGGTGCGGCAAGGAGCTGCAGCGCGCCGCAGGCGGCGCGCCCCCCCGAAACGGGGGCCGCGAGAATACTGGAATGGCCGGCCCGCTGCAATGCGGCCGGATGCTGCCGCCGCGGCAAGGGATCTCGATCCGGTGAGGCCGAGCCCCGTACCGTCCCGTCCCTGCATATCCGGACAGCCCCCGGCCGTCGCGCTCAGCCACCGCGCTGGCGGACCGCCTCGTACAGGAGCATCCCTGCAGCCACGGACACGTTCAGGCTCTCGACCGCCCCCAAGCTCGGCAGGCTGACAAGCCGATCGCAGCGCTGCCGGGTGAGCTGACGCAGCCCGCTGCCCTCGGCCCCGAGCACCAGCACGACCCCGCCGGTGAGATCCGCGCGGGCGGCCGGCTGCTCGGCCTCGGCGGCCGCACCAATGACCCAGAGGCCGGCCTCCTTCAGCAGCTCGAGGGTGCGCGCCAGGTTGGTCACCACGGCCACCGGGGTGGTCTCGGCCGCACCAGCGGCGACCTTGCGCACCACCGGCGTCACGTGCGCCGCCCGGTCGCGTGGCACGATGAGCGCGAGGGCCCCGCAGGCATCGGCCGTGCGCAGACAGGCCCCGAGGTTGTGCGGGTCCTGCACGCCGTCGAGCGCGAGCAGCAACGGCGCGCGCGCCTGCTCGAGCGCGCTGAACAGCTGGGCCTCGCCCCAGGACGGCAGCGGCTCGATCTCGGCGAACACGCCCTGGTGTGCGACCTCGCCGAGTCGCGCGCGCAGCGCCTCGGCCTCGATGCGGCGCACCGGCCGGCCCGCGGCGCGCGCCAGGGTCTCGATCTGGCGTACGCGCGGATCGTCCCGGTGCGCGGCCAGCTGGACCGATACGACGCGTTCCGGCCGGCGCTCGAGCATGGTGCGCACGGCATGCACTCCGTAGACGCTGGCGCGTGCGGCGGCGCCTGCCCTGTCAGGGTTCTTCGACAAGTTCCAGATCCACCAGGCCTTCGATGGGGTTGACGGAGGTCACCAGCACACGCACCTGCGTGCCCGTGGCGAGCCGCCGCCCGCCGCGTCGGCCGCGCCAGGCATGGCCATGCGCCTCCATTTCGTACACATCGTCGCGCAGATTGTCGATGTGCAGCAAGCCGTCGACGCCGACGTCGAGGATCTGCACGAAGCAGCCGAACTCGACGACCGTGGTGATCAGGCCGAGGAACACCTGGCCGATGCGCTCGCGCAGATAGGTGCACTTGAGGAACGTCGAGACGTAGCGGTCCGCCTCATCGGCCCGCTTCTCCAGTCGCGAGGTGCTCTCGCCGATGGCGGCGAGTTCCCCCGGCTCGTAACGCACCGCCGCCCCGCCGGCGGCGCCGATCTGCGCCTTCAAGGTGCGGTGCACGATCAGATCCGGATAGCGGCGGATCGGGGAGGTGAAGTGGGCGTAGTGGGTCAGCGCCAGACCGAAGTGTCCGATGTTGACGGGCTGATACAGCGCCTGTGGCATGGCCCGCACGATCAGCGACTCGATGAACGGCCGCTCGGTGCCGTGCCCGAGGCGCCGCGCGATGGCCTGCAGATCGCGCGTGACGATCCGCTCCGGCAGGTGCGCCTCGATCTGCAGCGCCGCGAGTGCCGAGATCAGCCGCTCGATCTTCTCGCTCTCCGGCTCCCCGTGGACGCGATACAGCGTTGGTGTGCGGGATTTCTCGAGCGCGGTTGCAACCGCGACGTTGGCCAGAATCATGCACTCCTCGACCAGGCGGTGTGCATCGTTGCGCGTACGCAGCTCGACGGCGCGCACCCGCTCGGACGGGTCGATCACGAGACGCGCCTCCGGCGCATCGAAATCGAGCGCGCCGCGGCGGGCACGCGCCTTGTGCAGGGCGCGGTACACGTCGACCAGCGCCTGCAGCGGCTCGAGCAAGGTGCCGAGGGCGCTGCGCGCCGCCGGACGTCCCTCGAACAGCGCCTCGTGCGCCTGCGTGTAGGTCAGGCGCGCCGCCGAGCGCATCACGGCCGGATAGAACCGTGCGCTCCGGGGCAGCCCGCCGGGGCTCACCTGCATGTCCGCCACGAAGCACAGCCGGTCGACCCCGGGGGCGAGCGAACACAGATGGTCGGACAGCGCCGTCGGCAGCATGGGAATGACGCGCGTCGGGAAATACACCGACGTACCGCGCTCGAGCGCCTGGGCGTCGAGCGCCGTGCCGGGCCGCACGTAGTGGCTGA
The DNA here is from genome assembly GCA_021820785.1 of Pseudomonadota bacterium. Next base: position 858 of record JAKADE010000225.1, on the reverse strand, counting down.
CATCGGCGATGGCCACGATCAGCCGGAATCCCTCGGCGTTCGCCTCGGCATACAGGGCGTCGTCGAAATCCCGGGCATCCTCGCCGTCGATCGTCACGAGCGGCAGACCGCGCAGGTCCTCGCGCCGCGCCGCCTCGGCCGGATCGACGGTATCGCCCCAGTCGCGCGCCTCGCGCAGCGCCGCGGCGGAGAATTCATGCGGCAGGCCGAAGCGCGCGAGCGCGCTCTCCGTGGCCAGTTCGACCGGACGGTCCGGATCGAGGACCCGCTCGATGCGCGCATGCGGCGGGTGCCCGCCGGTGCCGCGCCGGGTGATGCGGGCGATTACCCAGTCCCCGTTGCGCGCCCCGCCGAGGGCCTCGTGCGCCACCGCGCAGCTCAACTGCAGACGCCGGTCCGTCGCGCTCACCCAGGCGCTGCGGCCCGAGATCTGCACGGTGCCGAGAAACGCATTCACGGCATGTTCGAGCACCTGCTCGACCGTCCCGAGCCACCGATCGGACGCATCGCGCGCCAGACGGACGCTGAGACGATCCCCGTGCATCACGCCGCGCATCTGCTGCGGCGGCAGAAACACACTCTCTTTCAAACCTTCGACGCGCAGGAATCCATAGCCGGCGCGGTGCGCACTGACCTGCCCCTCGACGAGGTCGCCGGCATGCACGCTGCTGCGCTCCTGACCGGCCCGGGGTGACTGACCAGCGGGCGCTGCGCTGCCAGAGGACGTCGCGCGCTGCGAACGGGAGCGCGTTTCGCTCCGCTCGCCCTTCTGATGCGCCCCTGCGGGGCGGCCCTGGCGGCCGTACTGGGTGCGGCGCGTTTTTCCTTTCGTTTTCAATTGACAGTTCCCGGTTCGAT